>JBOHJQ010000045.1:0-27091 GCA_050728655.1 Methylocella sp. | reverse complement strand
TCGAGCCCCCGAAGCAAGGCAATATTCTGCTCGATTTGCGGCTGCCGAATTTCATCGTCACCCCGCATGTCGCCTGGGCGAGCCGCGAGGCCATGCAGATTCTCGCCGACCAGCTCATCGACAACATAGACGCGTTCGAGGCAGGCAAGCCGCAAAACGTTGTGGAAGCCTGAGCACGGCTTCGGAAGGAAGAACCATGCCGGCGGACATCGAAATCGCGCAACAAGCCAACTTGCGCCGCATCATTGAGGTGGCGCGGGAAAAGCTCGGTATCGGGGAGGCCCACCTCGAGCCCTATGGCACCTACAAGGCCAAAATATCGTTGGATTATGTGGATAGTCTCGCGGACCGGCCGGATGGCAAGCTGATCCTCGTGACGGCGATTAGCCCGACCCCGGCCGGGGAGGGCAAGACCACAACCACGGTCGGCCTCGGCGACGCGCTGAACCGGATCGGCAAAAAGGCCTCGATTTGTCTGCGCGAGCCGTCGTTAGGGCCGGTTTTCGGCATGAAGGGAGGCGCGGCCGGGGGCGGCTACGCGCAGGTTGTGCCAATGGAGGACATCAACCTGCATTTTACCGGCGATTTTGGTGCGATCGGCCTTGCCAACAATCTTCTCGCCGCGATGATCGACAATCATATTCATCATGGCAATGAACTGAATTTCGATGTGCGGCGCATCGCATGGAAGCGCGTCGTCGATATGAACGACCGGGCGCTGCGGCAAATCACCGTGGGTCTCGGCGGAGTTGGGAACGGATTTCCGCGCGAGGACGGATTCGACATCGTGGTCGCCTCCGAGATCATGGCGATCTTCTGCCTTGCCACCTCGATCAAGGATTTGAAGGACCGGCTGGGAAGGATCGTGGCGGGACATACGCGAGACCAAAAGCCTATTCACGCGGCGGATTTGAACGCGCATGGCGCTATGGCGGTGCTCTTAAAGAACGCGCTTAAGCCAAACCTCGTGCAAACGCTCGAAAACAATCCGGCCTTTATCCATGGCGGGCCTTTCGCCAATATCGCGCACGGCTGCAATTCCGTGCTCGCCACCAAGACCGCGCTGAAATTGTCCGACTATGTGGTGACCGAGGCGGGCTTTGGCGCCGATCTCGGCGCCGAGAAATTCATCGACATCAAATGCCGCAAGTCCGGCCTTCGCCCGCAGGTGGTGGTGATCGTCGCGACCATCCGCGCCCTCAAATACCATGGGGGAGCGGACCTCAAGGAACTCAATACGGAAAACCTCGATGCGATGACAAAAGGCATCGCCAATTTGGAGCGCCACCTCAACAACATCCGCAACCATTTCGGGCTTCCTTGCGTCGTCGCGATCAATCATTTCAGCTTCGACACAGACGCCGAGATCGCGCTTTTGAAAAAGAAAATGGCGCATCATGAAGCCCCGATCGTGGTGTGCCGGCATTGGGCGGAAGGCGGCAAGGGCGCCGAGGAGCTGGCGCGCACGGTGGTCGATATGGTCGATAAAGTGCCGGGTGACTTCCACTTCGTCTATGAGGACGAAGCACCGCTATGGGACAAGGCGACGGCGATCGCCACCAAGCTCTATGGCGCGAGCGGGGTCACCGCCGATGCAAAGATTCGCGCGCAGATCAAGCGGCTTCAGGAGAGCGGCTACGGCCGCTATCCGGTTTGTATCGCCAAGACCCAATATTCGTTCTCGACAGACGCAACACTGCGCGGGGCGCCATCCAACCATGAGATCAACATCCGCGAGGTCCGGCTCGCCGCCGGCGCGGAGTTCGTCGTCTTGGTGTGCGGCGAGATCATGACGATGCCGGGCTTGCCCAAGGTGCCGGCGGCAACCAAGATCGATCTCGACGACAGCGGCAAGGTCACCGGGCTGTTTTAGCAATGGAGCCGTGAAAACGGAAATTGTTATCCGATTTCAACGGACCGGATGATGATTTGGGGGATCCATCATTGCCTCGGCGCGGGACCGTTGTTGCTTGGAGAGCCATGCGTTCAAGCCGTCAATATCGACATAGTCCCGATCGAAGCGCAGGCCGCCGATCTGGCGGCACGGACGATCCGGCTCGCCGAGGTCGGTGAGAACGCTCGTCGCAAGGCTGAAATCATCCCCTTTCATATAAGGGCTTGGCGCCGCGAGGACAGACAAACCCGCGGCCCTCGCCGCCTTGACGCCGTTTTCCGAATCTTCGATCGCGACACAAGAGCTCGGGTCGCACCCCAGCGTGGCAAGAGCCAAGCGATAGACGGCGGGCGCGGGTTTTTTGCGGGCAACGGCATCGCCCGCGGCGATCGCCGCAAACCAGGAGGGGCCTTCTTCGCCAAACATCGCGCGCAGCACCACATCGACGCTCTCCCGCAGAGACGTCGTGGCGATGGCGAGCCGCACTCCCCGTTCATGGGCCTCCGTGATTAAGCGGCGAACACCGGGTCTTTCTGGCACGGCGCCAGACTTTACAAGCGCGGCGTAGCGGGCCGACGTCTCCTCGTAGATCTCGGCGAAGCGGGCAAGCGCCGCCTCGCTGCCGTGAGGTTTCGAAGTGTCGATATAATGCTGAAGACGCTCCTTGCCGCCGGTAACCTGGAGGAGTTCGCGATAAACCTCCTTATCCCAGCGCCAATCGACCCCGAAGGCTGCGAAAGCGTCGTTGAAAGACAGTCTATGCGCCTCTTCTGTGTCGGCGAGCGTCCCATCCACGTCGAATATCAGGGCCTCAAGCGGCATCGCGGCGTCGCTTTCTGGCGGCCACCGTGCGTATCGCCGCAATATTCTCCGCATAATGCTCTGGGCCTTCCTTGAAGATGCCGGAGCCCGCGATAAAAGTGTCCGCGCCCGCCGCAGCGACGAGGCCCGCGGTTTCGGGGTTGATCCCGCCATCGACCGCGATACGGATCGCACGTGGGCCAATCATCGCCTTCAGTTCCGCGATCTTGTCCACCGACGAGGCAATAAAGGTCTGCCCGCCAAAGCCAGGGTTGACCGACATGACCAACACCAGATCGACGAGATCGAGGACATTCTGGACGCTCGATACCGGGGTCGCCGGGTTGACCACGACGCCGGCTTTCTTGCCAAGCTCCCGGATCGCCTGCAGCGAACGATGAAGATGCGGCCCAGCCTCGACATGGATCGAGATCGAATCCGCCCCGGCATCCGCGAAGGCGGCAAGATAGGGATCGCAAGGGGCGATCATAAGATGCACGTCGAAAGGGATTTTTGCGTGCGGGCGCAGGGCGCGCACCATCGTTGGGCCGATCGTGATGTTTGGCACGAAATGGCCATCCATGACGTCGATATGAATCCAATCGGCGCCGGCGCCGACAAGCGCCCTGACTTCCTCGCCGAGTTTCGCGAAATCAGCGGATAGTATCGAGGGTGCGATGACCAGAGGCGTCATTTAATCCGGCCCGTTGTCCGCCGGATCCAGGTCGCAGACGCGGCTAGCCAGCACGTAGGCGCGTTGATCGCCATGGGGTTCATACGCATTTCGCGCCCGACTACCGCGCCGCCCCGGGACTCCAAGTTCGCACTCGACTGAAACGCCGCCCGGCATGCGCCACCTCGACGACGTTGGCGGTGATACCTCCTCGTAGATGTCAGAAAAGCGGGCAACTGCCACCTTGCGCTGGTCACCTGGAGGAGCTCGCGATCCATGTTGCTGATATTGAAAACAAGGACGCCATAGTCGGGTTCCGCCGCATGGTCGAGCAGCTGCCGAAGTGTGAAACGGGCCACGGCTTATCCTCGTTCACATACGGTGAGATGCCTTGAGGATAGCCTAGTTAAGGTCTTCCGGTCATCCACGTTAAACTTTCGCAGGCAACGCATACGCCTCGGAAAATCATAAGCGCAGCGATAATGCCGCGTGCCCGCGAATAGGCATAGATTGGTTGCCTCAGCACGCGCGCCGCCGCCTCTCGACGAGCTGAAGGACGAACGGCGTTAAAATCAGCTGCATCGCAAGATCGAGCTTGGCGCCTGGAATAACAATCGAATTGGCCCGCGACATGAAACTGTCATGGATCATCGAATGCAAATAGGGAAAATCGATGCCGCGCGGCTTTGCGAAACGAATGATCACCATCGATTCGTCGGCGGTCGGGATCCAGCGCGCGGCAAAAGGATTCGAGGTATCGACGGTCGGCACCCGCTGGAAATTAATGTCCGTTTTAGTAAACTGCGGACAAATGTAATGGACATAATCGGGCATTCGCCGCAACATGATGTCCATCACCGCTTCCGTCGTATAGCCGCGCGCGGAGCAGTCGCGCCGGATTTTTTGAATCCATTCGAGGTTGATAACCGGCACGACGCCGATCTTCAGGTCGGGGTATTGCGAAATATTCACTTGGTCCGTTTTGACCGCGCCGTGCAGCCCTTCATAGAAGAGAAGATCGCTTTGTTCGGGCAAAGCCTCCCAGCCGGTGAAGGTTCCGGCCGCGCACCCATAGAACGCGGCCTCTTCGTCGTCGTGAACATAATGCCGGGTCTTGCCAGTGCCGGATTCATGGTAGCTGCGAAACACGGCTTGGAGCTCCGCCAAAAGGTTGGCGCTGGGGCCGAAATGGCTGAAATGGCGGTTGCCTTTCGCCTCCTCCTCGGTCATCACAGACTGCATGCCGTCGCGATCGTAACGATGGAAGGCATCGCCCTCGATGAAGGCCGCCGCGATCTGCTCGCGCCGGAAAATCTGCTCGAAGGTGCGCCTGACGGATGTCGTTCCGGACCCAGAGGAACCGGTCACCGAAATGATCGGATATTTCGCGGACACGTCAGCCTCTTCTTTTTCAGCTTGTTTTTTTCAAAGACGCATGAGGCCGCGCTTGCCGAATAATGGCGCGCGCTCGGAAAATTGTGGATCGCTATGATAGCGGGCAACGAGCCCAACCGGCCCCGCCGAGCCAAAGACGAGCGGCACCCGCGCGTGGATGGCGGAGGGGACGATGTCGAGAATAGGGCGCACGCCGTCGGTCGCGATCCCCGCCGCCCGTTCCACGATCAGGGCGATCGGATTGGCCTCGTAAATGAGGCGCAGCCGCCCATTGTTATAACCGGCCCGCTGATCGCCAGGATATAGGAAAATCCCGCCGCGCAGCAAAATCCGGTAGGCCTCGGCGACGAGCGAGCCCGTCCAGCGCATATTGTGGTCGCGCTTCAGCGGCCCTTCGGTGCCCTGCTCGCAATCGTCGATAAAAGCCCGGACTGGAGCCTCCCAATGCCGGTAGTTGGAGGCGTTGATGGCGTATTCGTCGCTTTCCCTGTCGATGACCGGCGCGGATATCGCTTGGTAGAACCGGCCGGCGCGACGGTCCAGGATGAAGACTTGGGTTTGACCGCTTCCCAAGGCAAATACGATCGATGTCTGCGGCCCATAAATGACAAAACCGGCGGCGATCTGCATCCGCCCCGGTTGCAGGAACTGGGCTGCGGCGCCGTTCGCCTTGGCGAGCACGGGAAGAACCGAAAAGATCGTTCCGATCGAGACATTGGCGTCGATGTTCGAGGAGCCGTCGAGCGGATCCATCGCAACCGCGAGCGGGCCCGAGGAATCGAGAACCAGTGGCTCGCCCATTTCCTCGGAGACAACCGCCGCCACCGGAGCCTGCCTGAACGCGTCGACGAACATATCGTTGGCGAGAACGTCCAGTTCCTTCTGAACATCGCCGTCCGAGTTCGTGCTGGCGCGGCTGGCGTCTAGCCGACCGGATAAGCGGCCGAGATCGATGAGGCCGGACATTTCGACGGCGGCCGCCGCGACGGCGCGAAGAACCCTCGCGGTGGCGCCTAAGCGAGCGTCCAGAGCCACGGCTTGATCGAGATAGGCGTCGAAGGTTTCGGCAATCTCCGGCATGGCTAGCCTTATCGCTCTTGTTTTCCCCGCAATGTGGCGCAAAGCCGCCGGAAATAAAAGCGAATAATATCGGGATTGGGCCAGGAAAATCTTGGTATCGGCCCATGTGCCGTCCGGCCCGGCGGCATTTGGACCCGCAAGGGCAGGGGGCTGGAAGGCGGCCGCGAACCGAAGGTTCCCTTTGGCGGCGGCCACGGCTTGGATTAAGCTCGTCGCGGAAGATACTTGTGTCAAATTGTTCGATCCCATCGGCGGGCGGCTTCGACTGACCCGCGCTGGCCAAGAGGCCGCGAGCGCCCGAATTCATGCGCCTCCTCGTCGTATCCGATCAACCTAGGATCGAAGGTGAAAAGCTGGATTTACGTGACGAGGTCTTGGGCCAGATTTTCGACAAGGGCGATCCTGTTCCAAAACGCAAGCTCACGTTTCATATCGAAGTGACGGATGAAAGGACGACGCGCATAATCTTCGGTCTGGTCCGGCGAACATTCAAAAATTGGCGCCGCATCGGCACGCTGACCTTCGACAAAGCCGTCGCGTCCTACAATGGCGATTCTGTCATTCATTTCAATCACCCCGGCTGGCGCGACGACAAGAATGATCCGGCAACGGCCAATCGCGCAGCCATCTCAAGAGCATGAGATACGCGGTAGTCGCTCGATCAATTCGCGCGACAGGAGAGCTTTGTCTCTCGCCACAAGATGCATTGGGTCACGACCGTTTCAAATTGAAACGACCATGGCATTACCGGCTTGCAAACTGGCAAACTGGGCTTATACTTTTGCGTTCATTCGTCCGACCGTATTTTTCAGCGGGGTAAAAAACGCGCCGGATTTTCGTGGCGCAACAGAAGGGGAGAGCGAACGATGGCGCGGCTAAAAATGCTTGGCTGGGGACAGCTCGTTTTGTCGATCATGCTTCTCGCGGGTTTTGTTTCGCCTGCGAAATCCGGCCAGGCCAATCTTGATGAGGCGCAGCGCGCCGGCCGGGACGCCGCCAGCTTTCCGCAGGCGGACGAGGATTATTTCCGCGACATGGACAATGGGGTGGCACTGACCCCGGAGGAGATTAAGGGCCGCAATATGTGGCTGGTCTGGACCGGAGGCGATGATCGCCAATGGGACACGCTCGCCACGTCAGCGAGTCTCGGCTACCATGATCTCTTGAAGATCGTGACTTCACATCCGAGCCAGACCTATTGCTACGGGAAATGTGATCGCGACTCGCGCTGGAGCTGGCTTGGGGGGGTCAATGAGCCCTGCTTCGAGAAGCCCACTGGCCCAGACCCGGACCGTTTTGGACTCTGGCTCGACGTGCGGCGCAAGGACTGCCCGCCCGACCCGTTCGAGAACGAAGCAAAATACCCCGGCGTGAAAATTGGCGCGCGCGGCCAGCCGATCGGCGGCGGCAAGACTTTGCCAGTCGGCTCCTATTACGGCTATGCCACGGGGATTGTTGGCTTGCGCCTCTTTCCCAATCCCGAGTTCGACGAAAAGGCAGCGAAAAACTGGGATCCAGAAAGATATTACACCGACCCGGACTATTACACCGATCCAAAGCTCGTCCGGCCCTATCGCGTCGGCATGGCCTGCGCCATGTGCCATGTCAGCGCAAGCCCGATCCACCCGCCGGCCGATCCCGCGAATCCGAAATGGGCTGACCTCAACTCGACCGTCGGCGCCCAGTATCTGTGGTACGGCCGCCTTTTTGCTTATCGGGCCGACCTCACGAATTTTGTTCATCAAATCATGAATTCCTACGCGCCTGGCACGACGGAAACGTCGCTTGTCTCGACTGACTATATCAATAATCCGCGGTCGAATAACGCGATCTATAATCTCGGCGCGCGGCTCGCGCTGGGACACCGCTGGGGCAAGGAAACGCTGAAGGGCGGAGAGCTTAACAACAAGCAGCTCGCCGGTTTCTTTGACCCGCCAGACACCGCCTGGGCGCCGCGAGTGCTGAAGGATGGCTCCGACTCGGTTGGCATCCTTGGGGCGCTGAGCCGCGTCTATGTGAACATCGGACTCTATAGCGAAGATTGGTTCACGCATTTCAATCCCAACGCCGGTGGCAAGCCGATTTCTCCGTTCCTCATTAAGAACGCCGAGGAAAATTCCGCCTACTGGCGAGCGACCGAGGCAAGCATACCATTCATCGCGAAATTCTTTCTGAAAGCAGGTCAGCCAAACAGCCTGAAGGACGCCCCTGGCGGGAACAAATATCTGACGGCTAACGAGGATACCCTGAAACGCGGTAAAACCGTCTTCGCCGAGACCTGCGCGCGGTGCCATTCGAGCAAGCTGCCGGATTCTGCTTGGAAGGCGCTTGATCCGGGCGGCTGCTCCGGCCCCGATTATCTCAAATGCTTTAAACGCTACTGGGATTTGTCGAAGACGGACGCATTCAAGGCGCAGATGAGGGAAATCGTCTCGGCGCCGGATTTCTTGAAGGACAATTACCTTTCGACCGACGCGCGCATTCCGGTCACCTTGCTGCGGACCAATGCCTGCAGCCCGCTCGCAACCAATGCGATCCGCGGCAACATCTGGGACAATTTCTCCGCATCGACATACAAGGATTTGCCTTCGGTCGGAGCGATCACCCTGCAGGACCCCTTTACGGGAGAAAACTGGCGCTACAAGATGCCAGGAGGCGGCCTCGGCTTTACCCGCGTGCCTTCGCTAGTCAGCGAGTGGGCCAATGCGCCTTTCCTCATCAACAAGCGGGTCGGTCCATTCGACGAGAATCCTTCGGTCGAGAGCAGGATCAAATCGTTCCAAGCGTCGATCGATCAATTGCTATGGCCTGAGAAACGCCGCGCCGATCCTGGGCTTGATGGCTTTATCTTGCGCACGACCGAGCGAAGCTGGGTCAAGCTCCCCAAGCGCCAAATTCCGCCGGAGCTGTCGAATCTTTTCGGCACTCTGCCCGATCCTTTTTCCGGCCTGCTAAAGGTCCAAGTCTCGCGTCTGTTCGACAAGGATGGCAACTTCGAGCTCGGCCCAATTCCGAAAGGCTTCCCAATCAACTTCATTAACTACCAGCCGCTGGTTGATATCCAAGATATCGCCGGGAAAGCGGAACATGTGAAACATTTCCTGGGCTTACTGGGGACTCTGGTCGCCAATTTGCCGCCGCCCGGCGCCAGCGCGAGCGACGAGGAAATTCTTGCTTGGGTGCAAAAGCTGCGCGAGCCATTGTTGAAACTCAGCAAGTGCCCGGATTTCGTGGTCAACCGGGGTCACTATTTCGGCACCGCGAATTTCAATGAAACCAAGGGCCTGAGCGACGACGAAAAGGCGTTTGGCTCCGAACCGGTGTTGAGTGATGACGACAAGCGCGCCTTGATTGAGTTTATCAAGACGTTCTGACTGGTCGGCGCTAACCAGAGGTTCGCCGGGCATGAGTGATTGCGATTATGTTGTCGTCGGTTCGGGCGCTGGCGGCGGCACGCTCGCGGCAAGGCTCGCCGAGGCGGGCATGCGTGTCGTTTTGCTGGAAGCGGGCGGCGATCCGGCCGATGAGCCGGCGGCGCGCGCGCCGGGGCTCCCGGAGGATTATCTCGTCCCTGGCTTCCACCCGCTCGGCTCGGAAAATCCGGCCATGAGCTGGAAATTTTTCGTTCGCCACTATGCGGACGGCGAGCGTCAAAAGGCCGATTGGAAATGGCGGATTGATCCCGATACCGGCGAGCCTAGCGTCTTTTACCCCCGTGCCGGCACGCTCGGTGGCTGCACCGCGCATAATGCAATGATTTTCCTCGCTCCCCAGGATTCCGACTGGGACGAGATAGCGGCCATCACCGGCGATGACTCTTGGCGCGTGTCGAATATGCGCCGCTATTTTCGCTTGCTCGAAAACTGCCGCCACCGGCCGCTCTGGCGCTTTCTCAACCGCTTTGGCCGCAACGAGACGGGCCACGGCTGGACCGGTTGGCTATCCACCGAACTGGCGCTGCCCCGAAAAGCCGCCCGCGACAATCAGCTCGCGCAACTCATGATCGAGACGAGTTGGGCGGTCGCCCGGTATAGCCGTCTCGAACAGCTGACCACCTATCTGGAACGTCCTTGGCTTGCTACGGCATGGGAGTGGTTGCAGAAGGTTTGGAAAGTCGCCCACTTTAGTTGGCAGGGAGCGGCAGCGAAGTTGGCATGGCCGGCGTGGCTTCCCGGGCTGCCAGAAGGGGTCGATCCCAACGACCAACGCCGCCTGGACAAGCGTGGCGAGGGGCTCTGTTACGTGCCCCTGACGACGGACAGGCACCGGCGGACGGGGACGCGAGAACGCCTGAAGGAGGTCGCCGCGCGCTGTCCCGAGCGCCTCCAGATCGAGTTGAACGCGCTCGCCACGCGGGTGATCTTCGATTCCGGGAACCGCGCCGTCGGCATCGAATATCTTAAGGGCGAACGTCTCTATCGCGCCCATGCGGAGCCGAGCGCTGAGCCCGGCGAGCGGCGGGAGATCCGGGTGGCCCGCGAGGTCATTCTGGCCGGCGGCGCCTTCAACACCCCGCAGCTCTTGATGCTTTCGGGGATTGGCCCGAGGAAAGCTCTCGAACAACACAATATACAGGTGGTGCAGGAGCTTGCCGGCGTCGGGCAAAATCTGCAGGACCGCTATGAGATCGGGGTCGTGCATAAAATGGCGAGGCCCTGGAACTCTCTGATTGGCGCGAAATTCGTCAAGGAGGATCCGCTCTACCAGCGTTGGGCTGATCGCCGCGGTGGCATGTATATTTCGAACGGGGCGGCGATAGCCTTCACGCGACGCTCGGCGCCGCAACAGCTGGATCCTGACCTGTTCTGCATGGCGCTGCTCGCCTCGTTCAAAGGCTATTATCCAGGTTACTCCGCTGGCGTCTGCGATCCCTTGCGTCTCGATTACCTCACCTTTGCCATACTGAAGGCGCATACGATCAACCGCGCCGGCTCTGTTACGTTGCGTTCGTCCGATCCGCGCGAGCGGCCCGACATCAATTTCCGTTATTTCGAGGAAGGCGACGACTCCAAGGGGAAGGATCTCGACGCGGTGGTCGAGGGCATCCAATTCGTCCGCAAGATTACCGCAGGCATGAAGCGGCGAGGGCTGATCGGCGAGGAGGAACTTCCAGGCGAGCACCTGCGCAGCGCCAAGGAGCTCGCCCAACATGTCCGCGCCACGGCCTGGGGCCATCACGCCTCTTGCACCTGTCCGATCGGCCCGCGCCCCGAGGGCGGCGTTCTTACCAGCGATTTCAAGGTCCACGGGACGCACGGGCTGCGCATCGTTGATGCCTCCGTGTTTCCCCGCATACCCGGTCTATTCATCGCGAGCGCGGTCTACATGATCGCCGAAAAAGCCGCCGATGTCATTCTGTGCGAAGCAAAGCGCTGTCGCGGCGCACCATAAATCGATGGCGCGCGCGCCTGGGTCATTGGCACCCAAGACCGATGTCAGGCCGGGGAAGCGCGGCTTCTCCACGGCCCTCGCGGCTCCGATTGGTCCGAGCCGCTCCGCCCATGGCCTTACGCACCTTTCTTGAACTTGGCGGCCTCCTCGGATCCGCCCGTCGCGTTTCCGGCGCTGTAGGAATGCGCGCCGGCGCCCGCGAGCTTGCCTTTGTCGACGATCAGATACTTCTCGCGGATCGGCCGGCCCTCGAAATGGCACTCGAGGATTTCGCGCGTGCCGGCCGAGTAGCGCGCCTGCGCGGAGAGCGACGTGCCGGAGGTATGCGGCGTCATCCCATGGTGCGGCATGGCGCGCCAGGGGTGATCCTTCGGCGGCGGCTGCGGGAACCACACATCGCCCGCATAGCCTGCGAGCTGGCCGCTTTCCAGCGCCCGGACAATGGCATCGCGGTCGCAGATTTTTGCGCGCGCGGTGTCCACGATATAGGCGCCGCGCTTCATCTTGGAGATCATCGCCGCGTCGAAGAGATTCTCGGTCTCCGGGTACAATGGGCAGTTGATTGTGACGACGTCGCAGACCTTGACCATGTCCTCGACGTTCGGATGCCAGGTGAGGTTCAGCTCTTTTTCGACCGCTTCCGGCAGACGATGGCGGTCGTAGTAATGCAGATGCATGTCGAAAGGCTTTAGACGGCGCAGCACCGCGAGGCCGATGCGGCCGGCCGCGACGGTGCCGGCATGCATGCGTTCGACGTCATACGAACGCGTGACGCAATCGGCGATGTTCCAGCCGCCTCGCACCACCCATTGATACGACGGGATGTAATTGCGCACGAGCGAGAGAATCATCATCACCACATGCTCGGCGACGCTGATCGAATTGCTGTAGGTAACCTCCGCGACGGTGACACCGTGCTCGATCGCCGCCTGCAGGTCGGTGTGGTCCGAACCAATGCCGGCGGTGATAATAAGCTTCAATTTGGGCGCCTTGGCCATCCGCTCGGCGGTCATGTAGGCCGGCCAAAACGGCTGCGAAATAACGATCTCGGCGTCGGGCAGCTCTCGATCGAGAACCGAGCCCGCACCGTCCTTGTCGGAGGTCACAATCAGAGTGTGGCCGCTCGATTCGAGGTATTTTCGCAAGCCCAGCTCGCCCGATACGCTTCCGAGCAGGGTGCCGGGCTTGAAATCGATCGATTTTGGCGTTGGAAGAGTCTGGCCGTCTGGATAATGATCAATCCTGGGAAGATCGTCCCGAGGATAGGATTTCGGATAGCCATCGACCGGATCGTCGTAAAGCACGCATATGACCTTTGCCATGACTTTCTCCCTTCTTTGTATCGTTGTTAGATATGACGGAAAACGCTTTACTCTTACGGTTACGCCGCACGATGCTAGACGCCTTAGTCTACAATACCTCGGCCGGCCTTGCCTGCTTTCAAGCTTTTCCCGGTTGACTTCGCGCTTGATTTTTTGTGGAATCCGCGCTTAAGCCCGCGCCCCGGATCACGTCATATACATCTTTTATATAACACAGTTCCGCGTGGTTGGATAGCAGGAAGCGGGGATAAAGCACCCCCGGTTTTAGACTGCCAAGCCAGTATCGCCTTGCGGGGCTTTCAGGACCTCGCGCAGAAAATCCGCGGCCAATGCTATTCCCGCGTCATCGATGGCATGGCCAAGGCCCGGCCTCGCGACCGCCGTCACTGGCACGCCGGCCGCTTCGAGCGTGGCCTTCGCGCTCGCCATCGACTGGAAAGGCACAACGTCGTCCGCCTCGCCATGCACGAGGAGAACTGGTGGCTTGCTCCGGATGTCGCTACGCAACCCCTCGCCGTCTGGCAGGGCTCCGGAAAACGCAACGATGCCGGCAATTCGCGTTTGCCGCCGCAGTCCGGCGTAGAGCGCCGTCGCGGCGCCTTGCGAAAACCCGGCGAGCGCGAGGCGGGCGTCGCCGAGCTGGCGGCTCCCCAGCAGTTCATCGAAAAAGCGATCGAGAATTGCGCCTGCTTCCCGCAAGCCGGCGAGCAACTTTTCCGCCGTGCGGTCAGCCAAGCTGAACCATTGCCGGGCCTCCGGCGCATAATCGCTAGGAAACGGGGCGTTGGGCGCGATGAACTCCGCCTCCGGCAAAATCTTCCGCCAAGCGTTGGCGAGATAAAGGACGTCGTTGCCGTTGGCGGCGACCCCATGCAGGAGAACGACAAGACAAGCCGCCTTGCCGCCGGAAAGCGGCGCCAGCTCCGGCCCGTCGAGTTGCATCGGCATCGCTCCTTCCCGCACCCTTCGGCTTTGAAGCAAGCGAAACGAGGAAACCTTGTCAGCTTCGCCTCCTGCCAAATAGCCGGCCCGCTGGCAAAACCACCAGCGGGCCGGATGATTTAGAGCGGCTGTCTTTCGTTTAGAAGGGATAATAGCGAAGGCTCGTGAAGAAGATGTTTTCATTCCGCTCCGGCATTCCCCCGATACCGTTGAAGCCGAATTTCTGGGTGAAGGCATATTGCAAACCGCCGGCGAGCTTGCCATAGGGACCCTTATAGATGGTGTCCCAGAAACCGCCCGTGATTTGCCGGACCAGTCTGGTGTTGCCGGTGCAGGCGCTGGTGCCGGCGCCAGTCCCGACGAATTCGGCAAAGCACGCGCTGTTGTTGAAAGCCGGATTGCCCACGCCGAAAGGTGTGTGCGCCGCACCGGGGCTCGAGAACCCGAACCTAGCAGCCTGGACCTCTTCGCCGGCATAGGTGTAAAAGTCTAGCCCCGGGATAGCGTGCCAGGTCAATCCGGCGAGCAGAATGGTTTCCCGGATCGGCGCGAGGCTGCCATCCGAGTTGAAGGTGACGTCGGCCAACTGGGAGGCGCCATAGCGGCCGATGCCCCGCCCGGTCATGCCGGAGAACTGCGCCTCCAGCACCTTCGGAACAATCGGCACGAGGATCGAGCCGCCGACGCCGTCTCCAACGGTTTGATTGTTGTGGTTGGGAACGGACGGTCCAAATTTGCCGAACGGAAAGATCACCCTGTCGTTAAACTGGCGGAAAAGGCCAAAGACTTCCATATGAATGGTGCGGTCGGCGATGGTCGGGTCCCAGGCGGCCTTGCCGATGATATCCGGCATCTGATTGAGGGATATCGCGTTGGCGGTATTGAACAGCGATCCGCCAACTACGCTGGTCTGGGGGAACGTGACGGTGGAGTTTCCGAC
Source organism: Methylocella sp. (assembly GCA_050728655.1). Lineage (GTDB taxonomy): Bacteria > Pseudomonadota > Alphaproteobacteria > Rhizobiales > Beijerinckiaceae > Methylocapsa. Next base: position 12,653 of record JBOHJQ010000045.1, on the reverse strand, counting down.
TGTGCTGACGATTACCCCGCCGTTGGCAAGCGTAGGGGTGGTGCCGGTGAACGTCGTCTGCGGATTTTCGGCTGAAAGGGCGAACCACAAGGTGCGATCGAAGTCCTTGGTGACCCTGATCTGCGGCTGACGTGACCAGACAAAGCCTGGGAGGTATTGATCGTCGATGACCAGAGGCGTGTTTTCCGTCCGCGGCACGATACCCTTGAGGTTCATGGTCGCCAAGGTCCAGGCCTGACCGGCGAGGAGATGGGCGCCAAAGTCGTCTTGATCCACGGTCAAGTAGATCTGGCGCTGGCGCATATTAAACGAATCGCTCTCGTTGGCATTGGCGGTCTGCGCGGCGCCGAGCCAATCAAACTCGGCGTAGCCCGCGAGATGGGTCGCGGGGTTCACATCGCCCATGATGAGAGCCGCGACGCGGCTCCGGCGGGCGGAAAAGCGGAATTCGTCGGTATGGCTACTGGGAACATTGGCGAACGGAATGTTGCCAAAGGGCGTCGCGATATCGGCGCCGATGAAGTGGTCGCGGGTCACGGTTGCGAGCTCAAAGAAACCTCCGGGCGTGATGGATATCCCGCCAACGTAAAGAGTGGACGAGGGCGAGCCAATGTAAGAATACCCCGGGAGATGCGCCAGTCTTTCGGCGAGTTCACTGCCAACTGGGGGCGGAAGGCCGATCCCGACGGGATAGGTATATGCGCCAGGTGCCGGGCCCGGCTGCGCCGCCGACTTGCGAATTTGGGCCTGGGTCTCCTGTTCCTTGCGGCCCTGCTCGGCGACGCGGTGTTCAAGCTGCCTTAGCCGCTCCTTGAGCAAGTGGATTTCGGCGGCGGTGTCGTCGGCGCTTGCCGCGCCGGCCTGAAAGCTTATCAGAGCACCCAATGCCACCGCGGCGATGGCTGGTTTGTGGTGGCGCTTGCCGCCAAGTTTATTGCCGCTGATTTTCATCACCCTCTCTCCTGCGAACTTGCTGCGGATGGGGGCGGGGGTAGCAAGCGCCGATGACGCTTAGGCGACACGGACATGACAGTCCGATGAGTGCGATTCATTCGAATGCTGATCAACTTATTGACAATACAAGCATTTTTTCGGATTCATAGTCTCCGGCGAGCGGGCTAGGTGGAACAGATTGTGGCGACGGGTGGCAAATTTGTCACGGCGATTTCCGGTTTTGCCGGATTTGCCCAGGAATGTGTTGGCGCGAAACCCGTGAGACGAAAAAACCCGACGCTTTCGCGCCGGGCAGAGCAACCCCAAAGGTTGGCCCGGTCATGCTCCGAGCCATTCGAACTGCCACGCTCGGCGTGCTTTACGACTGATCCGTTCTAGCGCTCCCCGCCGTCTCCGTCTTGCGGCAAGGCGCGGCCTCGGCGATTCTGGGGCGGGGCTTATGGTCAACGCCCAGCCAGCCAGCAAATCGCGAGCCTTAAGGGGAAATGCCGACGATGCTCTATCTTTGAATCATGGCGGGAAACACCCTCGGCGGAGCCGCGCGCCAGTGTTTTGGGGAGTCATCGCAAATCGCGCTGGGGAACCTTTCCCGGGGGCTTGTAAATAATTCCGGCTCGTTCTTCATCGGCGTGTCTGCCACGCCGACTGGTCCCGACGGCCGCCTGCTGCCCGCAACGGCTCATGGAATCGCCCGAGAGATACGTAAGAACGGGCGCCGCCAACCGGTGCGCTATTCCCCTGAGGGGCAAGCCGGCTCGACTATGTCGCCTTTCGGAGCCGGGTTCTCCTTGATAATCTGTTCGGCCTTGGCATTCGCATCGGCAGCATCATCCGAATAAATATCGGTCTTGTATTCCTTGGTGGTGGTCTCCGTCAGCGCGGCGTTTGGGGACTGTCCGGTGCTACGGACATCGATTGAGGTCACGGTCGAAAGCTCGGGCCGGAGCGGGTGCTTCAGGATCTCGTCCTCCTGCAAGGCGATACGCACGGGCACGCGCTGGACGATATGTATGAAATTGCCGGTCGCATTGTCGGGGGGCAAAAGCGCGAACACGCTGCCGGTGCCGGGCACCAGCCCCTCCACGGTTCCATGATATGTGTAGCTCTGCCCGTAGACATCGACTTTGACCAGCGCCGGCTGGCCGGGCCGGACCCAACGCAGACTGCTCTCCCACAGATTCACCTCGACCCATAGATGGTCTAAGGGAACGATCGTCATCACCTGATCCCCCGGCCGGATGCGATCCCCGACCTGGGCCTTGCGCTTTGCCACATAGCCCGAAACGGGTGCGCGAATGCGCTGCCGCGCGAATTCGATATAGGCGTTGATAAATTTACTCCTGGAGATCTCTATCTCAGGATGGCGTATTCGGGTGGTGCCGCCGACCTGCGCTTGCGACTGCTGGAAATCGGCTCTAGCCGCCTTCAAATCGGCCTCGAGGGACGCCCCTTGGTCCTCGGCATTTTGCAGCACCTGCTTGGACACCGAGCCGCTCGGGAGAGCCGCGCGGTAGCGGTCGATATCGTGGCGCACCTTGTCAAGCAAGGCCGCTCGCGAGAGAATCCTTTGGCACGCTTGCCGGCGCGCCGCGAAAAGCGCGCCAACCATGCGCACCGCGCGCGCCAGCTCGCCTTGGGCCTGGCCAAGAGCCGCTACGGCCCGCTGCGCGTCGAGGCGGATAAGCAAATCACCCTTTGTGACGTTTTGGGTTTCCTCGTAATAAACCTGGGCGACAATGCCCGTCGCGTCGGCATAAACCGGGACGAGATTACCCGTAACGAAAGCATTATCGGTCACGACCCAGAACCGGCCGTAGAGCCACCAATCGGCGACATAGGCCAAAACGCCCGCGGTCACCACGATAGCGACAACCAAGAGCAAAAGATTGCGGCGGCGGCGTATTGTTTTGCGATCAAACGGCATGGGCTGGTGTGGGAATTATCCCTTGTCCGCATTCGATTTCAAATGAATGGATCAGCCGTCATTCCAATCGTCAATTTCGAACGAAAGGCAAGAGGGGAGAAGCCACGTGCTCCAGTGACCATGCGGGAGCTAGGGTTTCCAAGCCTGAAAGGGCTTCCTCCGGCGCTAGTTGCGGACGGGATAATTCGACGCCGTTCGAATATCCGCCGCCCAATGCCTCAATCAGATCGACCATCGCAAACAAATGATCAGCTTCCAAAACCTTCAACGCATATTGCTGATCAAGAAGCCCATGCTGGGTTGTCAGCATCTCGCGGCGATCGCGCAGGCCGGTGCGCAGGCGCACGTTCGTAAGGTTCAATTCTCCCCGCGCGGAATTCAGCAGGCGATTGTGCGCTTCGAGTATGGTGCGTGTCTGTTTCCAATTGTTTAAGCTGTCGGCAGCCTCCTGCACGGAACGCAATAGGGTCTCATTGTAGAGTTCCACCGCCTCGTCATAGTGCGACCGCGTCGCCGCCAATTGGCCACGTAGGCGCCCGCCCTCGAACAAGGGAAGATGGACACCCGAGGCGACCAAATAATTGAGGTCGCTGCCCCGGAATAGAAGGCTTGGCAGCGTGCCAATGTTTTTCGTGAAGACCGAAGCTTCCAAGCCTGCCGTGGCGGCCGTCAGATCGATCGAGGGCAGAAACTGCGCTTTGGCCACATGGATATCCTCAGCCGCCGCCTCCGCCCGGTGCATGGCCGCGGCGAGATCCGGCCGGTGAGCGAGCAGCTCAATCGGAAGATGCGCGGGCAGCGGTATCCTTGCCGGAATTATCACCGCCTTTCCGCCAAACAGATTCTGCGTTTCGTCGGGCCCCTCGCCCATCAGCTGGGCAAGCAGGTTCTGATGGAGGACCACGAGCGCGCGTGTGCCGGCCTCGCGTTTGTTGGCGGTCTCCAATTCGACGGCGGCCTGCTTCACGGCGTCGTCGGTGTCGAGCCCCGTATGGAACCCCGTCTCCGAAAGACGGAGCAGTTCGCGCCGCAGCGTCATCATGTCCTGGGCTAGCGCGAGCTGTTGCGCGAGCGCGACGCCGCGAATAAAGGTCCGCGCAATCGCGGTGGTCAGCATCAGCTTGGCTTCGGCGAATTCCGCCTCTTCGGCCGCCGCCTCGCCCAGCGCCGCATTGAAGGCGGCGCGATTTTTCCCCCAGAAATCGAATTCGTAGCGGAATGAGAGAAGATTGAGGGAGTCCGAGGTTTTTTCTGCCCCACCCAAAGCGGGATTGAATGAGGCGGCGACGCCATGCTTGGCATAGCGAAGCTGCCTGAACGTGTTATCCGCATCGAGCCACGGCAGCAGTCTCGCGCCTTCGACATGTGCCACGGCGTCCGCCGCGCCGAGCCTTGCGTAGGCCTTCTTGAGGCCGGGGTTATCCCTCAGAGCTGTGTCGATGACCTGGTCGAGATCCTGGCTGCCGAGCTGACGCCACCATTCGTCCTCCGGCCAGGCGTTCACAGCGGCGGCTGCTCCTTGCCGGCTGGCCTTCGATAAGGTGCGTTCCATTGACGGAGGCTCTTCGAATTCAGCGCGCTCCGCGCCGGGTGGCATCGAGGCGCACCCGGCAAGCAGCAGCGGGACCCCGAAGCCGGGAACCAATGATAAGAACCGGCGGATCATCCCTGCTCCATCATTTCTTCGGCTACTGCCTCGCGCAACTTATCGACGTGCTTTGTGGGGAGGACGGTAGAGTGGGCAAGCCAGACGAAGGCGGCCAGCGCGACGAAGACGAACGCACCGAGGAGAAACGCATCGTTCAGGCCGAGCAAAGTCGCCTGTTCGCGTATGAGAAGCCCCATTTGACTTCGCGCCATATCCGCCGAAAATCCCGACGCTTGCAGTCTGTCCGAGAATTGCGACAAGAGATCGAGCGACGCGAAGCGTCTGCCGCCGAAATGATCCGCGAGATTGAGCTGATGAAAGGGCGTGCGCCTGAACTGAACGACTGCCAGCAGCGTGATGCCGAATGCGCCGGCGGCGGTGCGCAAAAGCGTTAGCTCCTCCGCCGCACGGATGAGCCTCGCGGCCGGCAGGCCATCCACGGCGAGCGTTGCCAGCGGCGTAAAGAATGCGGCGAGCGAAAAGCCGAAAAAGATCATCGGCAATGCGATCTGATCGAAATAGCCGGGCTTGTCGAATAGGCCGATCCACGCCAGCGTCGCGGCTAATCCCAGGAAATTCACGCAGGCGACCAGGCGAACGTCGAATTTCCGGCACAACTCGTGGATGACCGCCACGAGCGGCACGGAAAGCAAGATCATCGACAGGTAGACGAGACCCGCGAGCGAGGAGGAATAGCCAAGCAACAATTGGAGCTGCCCGACGAAGACCGACAGCAGGCCTTGGATCACGAGGAACCCGACGAAGGAGCAAATGACCGCGACAGCGTAATTGCGGTAAGCGAAAAGCCTCAGGTCGATCGCAGGGTGGCGTTCGCCCAATTCCCAAATAATGAAACAGGGAACCGCCACGATGACGGCAATCAGCACGCCAAAAAGGAACCATGACCATCCGAACCAATCGAAGTCATTACCTTGATTGAAAATGGTCTGCGCCCCGAGGAGAATTACGGCGAGCATAAAGAAGCCCACGCCGTCGAAGCGCGCGATGTGGCGTTTAATGCGGCGACCGTAAAAGAGTGAACCCATAACAGCGGCGACCGCCAGAGCGATGACGACATTCGAGAGGAACATCGCGCGCCAGCCAAAGTATTCGGCCCACCAGCCGCCCATGAAAACGCCGATGGTAAAGGGCATCATGCTGAGAATGCCCCAGATTCCCACCCCGAGCGTTCGTTTCTCGGGGGGATATTCGCCAAGCAAAATCGCCTGTCCGACCGGGAGAATGACGCCGCCGGCGAGCCCGAGGAGGAATCGCATCGGGACAAATGACCAGATGGTGTCCGATGATGCGCAGAGGAACGAGAAAAAGGCGTAAAGGGCGAGCGCGGCCCTGTTGACTCGGTAGTCGCCGAAGCGCGCCGCAAGCCATCTGGCGATCGGGAAGCCGAGGGCCAAGCCGATCATGTGATCGGTCGTGCCCCAAGTACCAAAGCTCGGGGTCACGCCTTGAAAATTCGCAGCCGCGTATGGCGCCAGAATAGTGTATCCTGGGACATTGGACAGGACGACGACATTCGCCAAGCCGGTCACCCCGTTCAACAGAATGAAGCGCCAGCCGCGCAGGCGCTTGGGGTAAATCACCGGCATATTGGACCGTTTTGAGTCAAACATTTTTCAAAATCAGGATTGGGCCAAGCGGAGCAGATTGGGGCGAAGCGCGGCAAATTTGTCGCGGTAGATTTCCGGCCCGCTTACCGGATGCCCCCGAAAAGAAAAACCCGACGCTTTCGCGCCGGGCAGAGGAAACCCAAAGGCTGGCCCGGTCATGCTCCGAGCGGTTTAAACTCGCGTAATATTGCCGCCATCCTCCAACTTACCGATCCTTCGCGGACCCTAGTCGTATGCGGGAAAGCGCTAGAAGGCGCGCTGGATGCGCAAGCGGCCTTCATATTGGTTATTGTTGGATTGGAACTTGGGCAAGCCAGCGGCGGTCAAGCTACCCAGCCCGAAATCCGGAGCGAGGCCAGCCGGGCGCGTCTCGTTCAAATGCACATACATGAACTCGGCGCCGATATCGAAGCCCTTGAGCGGGGTCCAAACGAGGTTGGTGCCGATCCGCGCTTCCTTGAGGTTCGAGACGCCGACCGCGCCGCCAAATCCGTTGAGTGCATTGGCGGGATAATGCACTTCCATATAAGAGCCATAGATCGCCGAACTCAGGATGGGGAGCCAATAATGCTTGTAGGCGCCGGTGATGTCCCAGCCCCATTGCTGTTCGCAGGCGCCGCTGCCGGTGAAAACGCAGTCGGAATTGATCTGCGGGTTCCAGCCGTCGCCGTAATCGAGCGGGGTACCGCCGGAGCCCGGAAACCGGTTTTGACTGACCGACCCATAGCTGAAGGCATAATTATTGCCGGCGATATAGCCGAAAGCGCCTTTCTCATAAGTAGCCTGCAACCAGAGCTTGTCGCCGGGCGAAAGATAATCAGCGTTCAACTGGACGCCGCCCTGAACCGCGAAGCCAAAGGAATTGCTGGTCAAGGCAGGAAACGCAAACGTGGTTGGCGGCGTGGTAAGCGCGGTGCTTTCAAAGAGGCTGGTCCGGAGCTGATGGGCGGCGGCCGAGAGCTGCACCGCGCCCCATGGCTGGTCTAGGCGGATATTGCCGACAATTTCCGGCACCCGGGAGCCCCCTGGCTGAGCCTGGAAGGAGGCGATCGTGCTGCCGATTGCGGCGCGCCGGTCTGCCTGATCCTCGAAGGAGAGGGTTGCCGAGAAGCCATCGCCGAACGTCGCCGTGTAGGCGAGCAAGTTAACGGTCGAGTTGGACCCGCGCAAAAAATGGTAATTGTAGGCGTCGGCATAGAAATCGAACATCGACTGCGCCCGCCCCGCGGTTAATCCGGCGAATTGGATGAAGGCCTTGTTGACCATCGTCGTGTCGCGCGGCGCGCTCGTTCCCGCCGTCGTATTGAACGTATTTGGTACTTGCCCAAGACTGCCGAGAGCGGCGCTGCCACTCGACCCATAGTATGAATCAACGCGAATGAACGACCGCAGGGCGCCCCAGGGCGACGGGGTCCTGGCGTCGAGCTCGACGCGACCCAGGGCGGAGAAGTCAGTCGCATCGCGCGAGCGCGCATTCGAATATTCTAATGGCGTTGGCACGAAGCCCGCGCCCAAGTGCGGGATGCCATTGGCGTAAAAGAGCGGGCCGACGATGCTGAAGGAGGGATCGTAGCCGCGCAGGTCGGCGAGCGCCAAGCCGCCAACCCGCAAACAGGTGTCGGTGCCCGGAATATAAAAGAAGCCGGCGCCATAGGCGTCGCAAATGCGGACATATTCAATCGGCGCCGCCTGGCGCGCCGGAAGATCGGCGGCGCGAGCGCTCGGCACAAAGGTCAATCCCGTCAAGCTCGCCGCCGAAGCCAGAAGAAGCCCTTGGAACAGCCTCATGTCCAATTCCCGCACGGTGGATATCATCCGGCCTCCGCTTCGAGCGGAGCCCGTCCGGCAGGCCTTTGCCGGAAGGCAATGTGTTCGCATTTTCCGTCTGAACCTCGCTCCGAACCTTTCCGACTATATATTAAGTCCGCCCAGCCGCCAATGGCACCCGGTTTTGATTCGGGCACAGTTTCCCTCCTGAGCATAACCGCAGCTTAGCGTCAGCCCCCGTCGAGTAAAGCGAAGTTGCGCCGGTTGCTTTTTTTAGGCAGCAGTGTGGCTTTGCTGCAACGCACGCAACCTCCCCCCGGTTGCGACAACCGGGTGGCAAGCCAGACAGCAAGCCAGCGCGCTGCCGCCAGCAGGCTCCGCCGGCCGGGCGGGGGCCTTGCCATCGCGCCGGTGCTCGGGCATATCTCGGCAAGGATATGGGCGCGCATCCAGAGTGCGCCGCTTTCCGCATGCATGGAGACGTGGCCGAGAGGCTGAAGGCGGCGGTTTGCTAAACCGTTATAGGGTTGTAACGCCCTATCGAGGGTTCGAATCCCTCCGTCTCCGCCATATTTAAGTATGTCCCGCCCGGAGGCATAGGTAACGGAACGTAGCTAAGACATGGGTGACAACCTCGGGCCGAACGGGTTGTCTAAGGGCTGCAACGTTTTTTGCTCCAGGTCGAAGTAACCGAGATCGTAGCGCATGAAGCTGATGAGCCAAATGCCGTCATCGACTTCCTTGACTCTAAGTCTTTGGCCTGCCAGCACGGCGGAGATATTAATTTTCTTGCGGTGCAGGCAGAGACGGCCACGGGCGGAGACCAGACACGCGCGATCGTGGAAGGGGCAAGCGAGGCCGGGCAGGCCGCGATAGGGGCTTTGCGAGGGGGTATAGCATTCGCCTGGACACTTCATGGCGAGAGCCTCGTGCGGCCGTTCACAGTTAAACTGCTGCCTGAAGTCATCGAATCGCTCTTGGCTCTGCAGGGTGTTCTTGCCGGATGGCCTCGTCGTTTCCTTCTTGAGGGTGAGGTGCATGCGCGCGTGGCGGCCGTTTTGGCTCGCGGGCGGCCTGGCTTGATGCGCGCGATGGCGATACCGGGGCGCAGCCACCAGACGGCGAGCTTGCGCAAGTTGAACAGGGCGTTGGGCGAGGCGAAGGGGACGCCGTTGTCGGAGCTTATGGCCTGCGGCAGGCCGCGTTCCTTGAACAGACGCTCGAAGGCGGTGAAGGCAAGCTCCTCACGGGTCTAATCGAGTGCGTCGCAAAGAAGCAGAAAGCGCGAGGCCTGATCGGTGACGGTGAGGGGAAAGCAACAGGTATGATTGCCGAGGCGGAACTCGCCCTTGTGGTCGGCGCACCACAGGTCATTGGGTGCGGCGCAAGCTGAGAGCAGCGTTCCGGTAGCGTGCTGGCGTCTTGGCCGCATGCGCTTAACGAAGCCATGCCGGTCGAGCCCGGCATGGCTGGTGCTTTTGGCTGGCACCTTGATCTCGCCGGGCAGGCGGCGGACGAGCAGTTCGCGGCGCGCACCCCAATGCGGCTTATCGCGCTTGAGGCTGACGATCCGGCTTTCGATCTGAGGCGACAACTGATTGGCGTAGCGCACCGTCCTTGTCTCGCAGCCTGCCTGCGCGGGGATTCTTGATATGATAATCGATGGCACATGCCGAGCAAATTGATGCGTTCTTCGCCGTAGTTTTCGCGGTCATCGATACGCTCCACTCTGAACCACTATTAGCCGCCGGACAGCTGTTCGAAAAAATTTTGCTTGCCGGATTGAGGGCGCTGCTTTTGTCCCGTTACTCTCGCGTTGGGGATGTCCGCCGGAGGCACCGGCGCTTCGTCGGGGACCTGCGAAGCCGCGCGCGCGTCGTTGCGCTGAAGCGGCAAGTTCTCCGGCGACAGGGCAGGGGGCGCCGCAACTTGCCTCGCTGGGCCGGCAAATGGCGCGCCGAACAAGCTGGCGAAAGGCCAGCCGTTGTTGTCTGCCACGGGCACAGTGTTACCATGCCAAATCCCGCCGGGAAGCGGCTGCGGCGGCACGCTGCTATGCGCGGCGCGCATGAAGCGTGACCAAATCTCAACGGGAAGATTGCCGCCGGAAGCTTTTTTTGTAGGCGAATTATCGTCGTTGCCGAGCCAGACCCCAGCGACGAGATGGCTCGTGTAGCCGATGAACCAGGCATCGCGCCAATCTTGGCTCGTGCCGGTTTTCCCCGCCGCCTGCCAGCCCGGCAGCGAGCCCTTGCGCGCCGTGCCCGTTAAGAGGGTTTCCTGCATCATGGTGTTCATCATCGCCAGATGATTTGGATCGATGACCCGGCCATTGCTGGCGCCCCTGCGCTGATAGAGGAGTTTTCCAGAGGCGGTTTTTACGCGCGAAATGATCTGCGGCTGGACGCCGATGCCGCCATTGGCGAAAGCGGCGTAGGCGGTCGTGATTTCGAGGGGCGTGACCTCGGACGTGCCGAGCGCGATCGACGGGTTGGCGGCAAGATCGGACACGATCCCAAGACGATGCGCGACCCTGACGATCGCCTTGGGGCCAACCTCCAGGCCGAGGCGGACCGCCACGGTGTTGAGGGACAGCGCCAACGCCTTGGTGAGCGTGACCGGACCGAAATAATCGCGCGCGTAATTTTCCGGCTGCCAGCCTTTCACATTGATCGGAGCATCGTCGCGCACCGAGTCCGGGTTGAGGCCGGCTTCGAGCGCGGCGAGATAAACGAAAGGCTTGAAAGCCGACCCAGGCTGGCGTTTGGCGGAAGCCGCGCGGTCGAACTGGCTATCGGCGTAATTGCGGCCGCCGACCAGCGCCTTGATCGCGCCATCAGGGGCAAGCGCGACGAGCGCACCCTGGTCGACACCGAAAGCCGCGCCTTTGCGATCAAGCTCTTCGGCGAGCGCCTTTTCCGCGGCCGCCTGCAACGGGACGCTGAGCGTCGTCGAGACGGCGATATCTTCTTTGGTTGCGCCGATCGTATCGTCTAGCGTGTCCATGACGAAATCGGCGGCGTAATTGGCCGAGCTAGCGGTTCGATCGCGGATGGCTTGCGCGGGATGCGCGAGGGCGAGCATGGCCATCGCATCGGTTATGAAGCCTTCTTGAACCATTGCCGCGATGACTTGGCTCGCGCGTTCGCTGGCGCCTTCCGGATTGCGATTTGGCGCCAATCTCGCCGGTGCCTTCATGAGCCCCGCGAGAACCGCCGCCTCGGGCAAGGTCACGTTGCGCGCGCCGTGGCCAAAGTATTTTTGGGCCGCCGCCTCCACGCCATAGGCGCCGGAGCCGAAATAAACGCGATTCAAATACATTTCGAGAATCTGATTTTTCGAATATTTATGCTCAAGCCAAAGCGCGAGGATCGCTTCCTGGATTTTTCGCGAAACGGTCCTTTCCTGAGTCAGAAAAAGGTTCTTGGCGAGTTGCTGCGTCAGGGTCGAACCGCCCTGCACCATGCCGCCGCCTGTTAAGTTATGAATCAAGGCGCGGGAAATTCCGTAGGGATCAATGCCGGAATGCGAATAAAAGCGGCGATCCTCGATTGCGACAAAGGCTTTTGGTAGGTAGGGCGGCAGGTCCGCGATCCGGACCGCGGCGCCTCCGGTGTCGCCGCGATTGGCGAGCAAAACTCCGGTTTCATCGAGTATGGCAATGTTCGGTGGCCGTTTCGGCACGGCAAGCGCGTCGATCGGCGGCAGTTTCGTTGCCTGATAGGCAATCACGCCCGCGCCCGCCGCCATGGCCCAGACAGTTGCGATCATGCCCCAATAGAGCAGCACGGCGACAGGCGAACGGCGTTTCCTGGTCACCCGCGATCGTCCGGCACGGCGTGGCACGCGGTCATCGATCCTTGCATTGTTTCCGCGAGGTTGGCCGAAGACCGGCTCGCGGCGTTCCGCCGTCTCGCGCTTTGTCATTCCCGCTGCGCCGCCGCTTCGCGAAAATAGAGCGATCCCGCGTTCCAGACGGTATTTCCCGGCCGAAGCGGCACAATTTTAAGATAAAACCGGCGGATTAAGGGCAGGTAAAGGTCTGGCCGCGCGCCGCAAGGTCCGTGCGTGCCCGTGCAAAAGCGCCCGGTGACCCATCGCGGCGGCTTGCGATTTGGCTAAAGCCGCGCCAAAGTCCGTCCCCGTCCCCGGCGCAGGCAAGGGGCGGGTGTGATGGATCGAACAAAAGCCCGATTGGATCGCCCCATGAAAGTTACCATCGAACGAGCGGCTTTGTTGAAGTCTCTTGGCCATGTGCATCGCGTCGTGGAGCGTCGCAACACGATTCCCATTCTCTCGAATGTCCTATTGCGCGCCGACGACCAAGCGCTGCTCCTGAAGGCGACCGATCTTGACTTGGAAGTCATCGAGCGATTGGCGGCGGACGTTAGCGCCGCCGGCGCGACCACGGTTCCCGCGCATATCCTCTATGAGATTGTCCGCAAGCTGCCGGACGGCGCGCAAGTTTCGCTCGAATCGATTGGCGAGTCCGGCCAGATGCAGCTACGCTCCGGGCGATCGCGGTTCAACCTTCAGTCCTTGCCGGACAGCGATTTCCCGGACCTCGCCACGGGCGAGCCTGGTCACGCTTTCAACCTCGCCGCCGGCGACCTCAAGCGGCTGATCGACAAAACCCAGTTTGCGATTTCCAATGAAGAGACCCGCTATTACCTCAATGGCATTTTTTTGCACACCCTTGATGTCGAAGGCCAGATCATGTTGCGTGCCGTCG
>JBOHJQ010000044.1:0-27334 GCA_050728655.1 Methylocella sp. | reverse complement strand
CACCGCCTCTGTCGTGCGGGCGCAGCCGTGTAAAACTTGTCCCATAATCCGTCCCGTTGCAGCCGGCTATAACATACACCAGCACAACGTGGGACTAAACATCTAAGCAACACCGGCGCCAAAAGCTGACAGTCGCGAAACCACCCCAAGCAGTCATGTGCAAATCTCAAGAATTCCGCACATAAAAAACACCTTTGATAAAAAGGGCTTTTCCGGCGCAAAAGACACTAGCAGAATCATTCCATGATTCTGGGCTAAGCACGCTCAAGCAGCTTTCGTTTTCAAGTCCGGCGCCACCCTGAAACTTGCTTCGGTCTTGGCCTTAGTCTCGTCGAGCGAAACCCCATCGGCGAGTTCGATCAGCGTCATGCCCGTGCCTCCCGCCTTGTCGATTTCGAAAACCGCGAGGTCGGTGATCACGAGGTCGATGACCGCCGTGCCGGTCAGCGGCAATGTGCACTTGTGCAGGAGCTTTGGCTGTCCCTTCGCGGTGTGCTCCATGACCACCACGACCCGCTTGACGCCGGCGACGAGGTCCATCGCCCCGCCCATGCCTTTCACCATCTTGCCGGGGATCATCCAATTGGCGAGGTCGCCGCGTTCGCTGACTTCCATCGCGCCAAGGATCGCAAGATCGATATGCCCGCCTCGAATCATGCCGAAACTATCGGCGGAGGAGAAATAGCTTGTCGTCGCAAGTTCGGTGACCGTCTGCTTGCCGGCATTGATGAGGTCGGCGTCTTCCTCGCCCTCGAAAGGAAACGGTCCCATGCCGAGCATGCCGTTCTCGCTCTGCAATTGCACATTCATGCCGGGCGGGATGAAATTCGACACGAGCGTTGGAATGCCGATCCCGAGATTGACATAAAATCCATCGCGCAATTCCTTGGCCGCGCGCGCCGCCATCTGATCCCTGGTCCAGGCCATTGCGCGGGTCTCCTCAAGCGGCGATGCGCGGGCGGGTTGTCCGCTTTTCGATCGGTTTGGCGACGTTCGGCGCATGCACGATGCGCTGGACGAAAATGCCCGGCGTATGGATCGCTTCGGGATCGATTTCTCCCGCCGCGACGAGATGCTCGACCTCCGCGACCGTCACCTTCCCCGCGCTTGCCATCATCGGATTAAAATTGCGCGCCGTCTTGCGATAGACGAGATTGCCTTCGCTATCGCCTTTATATGCGTGAATAATCGAGACATCGGCGACGAGTCCGCGCTCCATGACATAGGTCGCGCCGTCGAACTCGCGCAGCTCCTTGCCATCGGCAATGATGGTTCCAACGCCCGTTTTTGTGAAAAACGCCGGGATACCGGCGCCGCCCGCCCGGATTCGCTCCGCGAGAGTGCCTTGCGGATTGAATTCGAGCTCGAGCTCGCCGGAAAGATACTGCCGCTCGAAAAGCTTGTTCTCGCCGACATAAGACGAGATCATCTTTTTGATCTGCCTGGTCTCGAGCAGAATGCCGAGGCCCGCGCCATCGACGCCCGCGTTGTTCGAGATCACGGTCAAATCCTTGACCTTGAGGTCGCGAATGGCCGCGATCAGGAACTGCGGGATGCCGCAGAGCCCAAATCCCCCGGACATGACGGTCATCCCGTCCTTGAGAATGCCGTCCAGGGCCGCGCGCGCGTCGGGGAAAATCTTGTTCATGCGTGGCCTATCCCACGGTACGCCCAGGCTAGGTTATTTCCCCCACGGCAAATCGTAGTCCCTTTGCTTAGCCTTGGTTGGGCCGGGCTGAGCCGGAGGGACGAGTTCAGCCGGCGCCGCGTCTTCTTTGGGCGCCGTGTCGTCCTGCTCGACCATGAAGTGGATCGGCACGCTTTGCAATTTCTCGAACACGAGCGTGCCCTCGACCATCGAGTCCGCGGTCAAGGGCTTGGTGATCTTGCCGAACTTGAACTGATACTTATCCGGGGGCAGTTCGACGCTGCCATGCGGCGCGATGAGCAGCCCATGCTCGGCGATCGTCGAACTGAAATGGCCGTCCTTTTCGATAATTTGGTAAAGGACGCCGGTGCCGGCTCCGTCCACGGACGCGCCGAGGAGAGTCTCCGGCTCGTCGCCGTCGTTTTCGATCTCGATGATGCAGGCATAGGTGCCGGGAGCGCCCTCCGCCGCCTCGCGAATCCAGGGATGCCCGATCTTTAACTTGCCGGCGGTCTCCTGATGCGCCGCTCCCGGAAAGGCAAGCCCGATCGCGAGCGCGGCCGCCAACAAAATGGCGGAAATCGAAACCCTCATGGGCACGTCCTCCAGTTTCATCGATCCGATTGTTGCGACGCACTAAACACGAAATGGTCTCGCCCGGCAACAACTGGGCTTCAGAAGTCCCCGCGGCACGATCAATTCATGTTGATCGTTCAAACACCCGCGACGCCGAGTGTTTTCCGATCAAGGCGAGGGCGGCGGCTCACGCATCTTCTAATTTCATGGCATCCCTGGCGGCCTTCGCGATGAAGCCTGAAGGCGAGAGGCCATGACGTTCGGCATAGCGGTCGATCGCCGCCAAAATATCCTCTGGCAAGGTGATATTGACGCGCATGGTTTTCGGGGCGGGAGATCGTACCGGGACAAGGATGGCAACGCCGGCACGGTTTAACGAATCGGCCCTGACGGATTCGAGGAGCGATGGCTCGGGGATCGCCTCGCCGTCTTCGGCGAGCCCTTCGACATGGAACGCAAGAGCTTCTTCAGCCATCGCCCGCGCTTCGTCGAGATCGCGGCCGGCGGTGATGCACCCGGGGAAATCCGGGAATGAAACGCTGTAGTCGCTTTCCGCTTCCTTATGTATAAGGCCAACATACTGACGCATGGCGCTTACCTTTCATGAGGCCGCCGAAGGGGCAAGCCAGACTGTTTTTCGATACTTTGTCAGGTGCCTGACGCGATTTCCCGCGAAGGATGCGGCACCGTCACGCGGCCGGGTTTTACTGGATGCTTCAACTGAACGTGACTGCCTTTCTGAGCTACCTTGAACCATCCATCGGCTTCAAGGATGTGGATGACGTCACGGCTATTCATGCCAATGTGTAACACTACACACGAGGTTTATCAGGTTGGCTTAAGGATGAGCCGCATTGTCTACCCGAACATCTGGGTCGAGATCAGGGCAGATCTCCGCGGGATCAGTGGCTATATCCTCGGGGTTAAAGTCATCCTGGCGGATCATTCCTTTTTTGACCGCAATCATTATAAGTCGCTCCTTGATTTGATACTTCCAGGATGGGCAAGGTAGCGATGCCATTTCTCCACGCGTTTGGTCTGCGTTTATAAACTTGTGTGCGCAAGAGCCTGTGCAGCTGGGCAATAGCTTGCATCCCTTGCACGCGGCGTTTTCAAACGGCGTCCAATGCATCCACTCTTGCACTCTTACGTCGGATTCGAGCGACTCTTGCTCGAACACGCTGCCCACTCGAAGGTGCGGCATGGAGATCGTAGACGTACATTTATGGACATCCCCGTTTGGAGCTACAACAAATCCCCTCGGCCTTATGGCAACACAAAGCCCTCGAAACGGGCGCGGATACGGCAACGAGGCAAGCCCTAAGTCGTATGCGCGCCGATGGAGCGATGTCTCAAGCTTGGCATAGTCCGTCTTAGTCATGCATGACTCTGAAACCGAGTGACATCCTTGGGTTATTGCCTCAACGGGAGCAAAGAAGACATTGAAATTTTTCCGCCTCGCAAAACCACGTTCTGCCAGTAAGTCCAACAATCCAGCGATGTTAGCAGCGTTTCTCACATCAATGTTACTGCGAACTTCTATACGCAGACCCGAGTTTTCGAGAACCTCATGCAAATTCTCAATAATTCGGTCGAAAGTGCCTCGGCCGCCGAGCGTGGCTCGCCGGCGATCGTGATATTCGGCCGCTCCGTCCAAAGTGACCTGCGCAGATCCAACCCTCCGGCTATGCAGTGACTTAGCGACCGTAGCGTTTAACCTGTATCCATTCGTGACAATCATTGCGCTATACCTGATCGTGTGTCTCCGACAGGTTTCGATGAGACGATCGGACAACGATTCGATGATGGCTGGTGCCAAAAGTGGCTCCCCACCATACCACAGAACACGCAACTTTTTCAGCGTGGGAGCGTGGTGCTCGACGAGGTTAACGATTGCATCCTGGACGGGTTCGGACATCTTGGAAGTTGGCTTATTTGAACCTTGAAAACAGTAGTCGCACCCGAAATTGCAGTTGAGCGTAGGCGCGATTGCAAGAACCATCACGCTCGGGTCGAAGCGTTGGCGAGCGAACTCGCGTTCCACTACCTTAAGCTCATCAATATGGTTAGGAACCAATAATCCGGCGTACAACAAGTTGTTGAAATACGAATCTCGGTCCGCGCTATTCGAGTTGCTAGGGCGCTCTAAGATCGAGAGTTCTTCCGGCGCAAGAAGTACCGTGGCACCGCTCAGGGTGTTATGCGCTAACGCGCGTCCCTCCAACAGAGGCACCACGATATTGTATCGAGATTGCTTCACGACAGTCATTTCTTCTTTCCCTCTGTCCTCGACACGGCGGTAGCCGCCTGTTTAATCAACTCCGGCATCTGATCAAACCACAATTCCTAGTCGACCGCATCGATCAGCAGATTTTCGCTGAATGCTCGTCTGTAAGCTATTGAAAAAATTGGCGCTCCCTAGGGGACTCGAACCCCTGTTTTCGCCGTGAGAGGGCGACGTCCTAGACCGCTAGACGAAGGGAGCCTAAAGCAACCGGGTTCTATATCGCGGCGGGCGGAGCCGCAAGCGCGCGTGCTCCCGGTTGTCCATGCTATCACGCAGGCCAGCATTTTTGGACTTACAGGCTCGGCGGCAAGCCTTCCGGCTTTCAATGCGGCGACACCAACAATATGTATTAAGTGCCATGCCAGATCGCCGCATCGAACTGCCGCGTCCGCCCGCGCCCCCGCCACTCGATGCGCCGCTCGGCACTCTTGCAACGCTGCGCGTGTTGCGCAAAAACCCCATCGAAACCTGGACCAAGGCGCATTTCGAATGGCCGATTCTTATTGGTCCGACCATCCTCGGCACGATCGCGGTGGTTAACGATCCGGCCGCGATCCGCCGCGTGCTCGTTGACAACGCCGCCAATTATCGCAAGGATGCCTTGCAAAAGCGCGTTCTCGGGCCGGGCTTGAGCGAAGGGCTGCTGGAAGCCGAAGGCGACGAATGGCGCGTCCAAAGGCGAACCTTAGCGCCATTGTTCACGCCCAAGATGGTAAGTTCCTTCGCGCACGCCACCGCCGCCGTGGCGGAAGAGCTTGTCGCGCGCTGGCTGCGCCTGCGCGAGGGGAGCATCACCGACATTCAGCCGGAAATGGCGCGGGTGACGCTCGACATTCTCGGGCGCACGATCTTTTCGGACGGGCTTGGGCGGGACTTGGATCGGTTCGCGACCGCGATCAACCGCTATTTCGTGACGGTCGGACGCCTCGATCCCTTCGATCTTCTCGATTTTCCGGAATGGCTGCCGCGCTTGACCAAGCTTGGGAGCAATTCCGCGCAGAAGTTTTTTGCCTCCGTTGTCGAAACGCTCATTGCCAGGCGCAAGCTCCTCCTCACCAAGGACAAGGCCGGCGCGCCACGCGATATCCTCACCCTTCTCCTCGAAGCGCAGGATCCGGAAACCGGCGCCGGATTGAGCGACACCGAAGTCAGGGCCAATATCCTGACCTTTATCGGGGCCGGGCACGAAACCACCGCCAATGCCCTGACCTGGTCCCTCTTTCTTCTCACGCTATCGCAGGAATGGCGGGCGCGGCTCGCGGCGGAGGCCAGTGCGGTTTTATCAGGGCCTATCGAAGAATATGCCGCGCGGCTCATCGAGACGAAGGCGGTGATCGAGGAAGCGATGCGTCTCTATCCGCCGGTCGCCAGCATGAGCCGGCAGGCAATCGGCCCCGACGATCTCGCCGGCAAGCGGATCCGGAAAGGCAGCATGGTCATGGTGTCGCAATGGGTCTTGCACCGGCATCGCTTGCTTTGGGACAAGCCAGATTGCTTCGATCCGCGCCGGTTTCTTCCCGGCTCGCGCGAAAAAATCGATCGATTTGCCTATCTGCCCTTCGGCGCCGGTCCGCGCGTTTGCATCGGCGCGTCTTTCTCGCTGCAGGAGGCGGCGATCATCCTTGCCCATATCATGCGATCGTTTTCCTTTGAACTCAAGAAAAACCATGTGGCGATGCCGGTGCAGCATATCACCTTGCGGCCCGAGGGCGGTCTGCCGATGATCTTGCGGCAGCGCGGAAACCGCTTCTCCGTCCCGGTGGCGGAGTCCTGCCTTCATCCGAGCGGATAAGCCGCCTCGACGACATAGGGGCCGCCGCCGCTCAACGCCCGCGACGAGAACAGAACAAAGCGCTTAGCTTCAAACCGGCGGGAAAAAAAATACCCCCGCGCGGAAAGATATTCGGCGACGGCGGCCGAAGTGGCCGCGCGGAGCCGCGCGAGCGTGACATGGGGAGCGAATTTGCGCAGCTCGGGCGCAACGCCGATGCGCCGCATGAGCCTTTCTTGCTGGGCCTGAAATTCGACCAAGGGGGTCGCGGGCTTGGCCCTGGCGACGAGGGCCCTCGGCTTGGCGCCGCCGAAGGAACTCAGCTCCTCGATCGTCACGGTGAAAGGCGGCCGCCGGATTTGTTCGAGGGCCGCATGGATTTCGCGGGCGGTTGAATCGTCGATATCGCCGATGAAGCGCAAGGTCAGATGGTAGTTTTCGGCTTCGATCCAGCGCGCGCCAAAAATGCCGCCGCGCAACATGGAAAGGTCCATCGCGAGATCGGAAGGGATTTCGAGGCCCGTGAACAAACGGGGCATGGATCCCTCCTGTCGATGCCAAGCAGCGCCAAATCATCGTGGCAGACGGGCTAAGACGAAAAGCAAAACGCTTATAGCGAAGATTCCACGCGAAGGGAAATTTTGCCGCGGAAAAACGCGCGGTTTATTTGCGTCGCGCGGCCCGTCGAGCGACAGCGTGAAGGGCTCTCACTGTCCTCGCATGCTTCGTTGCGGGGCCGCTGGCGCGGGAACTGTCATCCCGGGGAATTGGGTACGGCGCTTCGCAAGCTGGGTTTAATTAAGAGAACGGCGATGGCATGGCGGTGATGTTTTTAAGCCAGCCTGGCGCAAAGAAGGAAAGCTAAACTAACATTGGACCGCGATGACTCCATAGGGGCCGGTCGATGTGAAGAATATGTTAGGCGGAAAAAGAGGGGACGCTAAGAATGACGCGCTCACCAACAATACTATGGTGCCCAAATTGCGAAGAATGTCGTCCTTGTCGTTCACTCAACCCTTCCGATGTTGGTGAAGATAGCGGGCACACTTTTTACAAAGTTGATCATGAAGACTTGCAGTATTTCCGGCGATTTCGTCGATGCGTAGAATACGGTCACGATTTTGAGACTGTTGAAATGGAAGTGAAGTTTCTCGACGAACTTGTGAAGCTACGAACTTCTTTGGCGGGCATAAAGCTCAACGCCGCAGCGTATGAGGAGGACGCAAAGAAGACAGCGGAGACACTCGATAAGCTCAGCACGTCGCTCGCAGTTTCGAAAGCTCTTGGGTGACGTCACTCCCCAGTTTGTGCGTCCGACGGCAACAGGAGGCATGTACAAGTGCTTACCTCGCTGAATTGAACGCTGCCATTGCAAGCGAACAAGGCAACGTGAATAAAAGGAACATGTGGCCACACAGGGGGCGCGTGACCGCCTCACGCCCCTAGAAGAATGGCTGGCGCGGTGACTGGCGACTATCCCAATCGAGATTCAGTGCAAAAGGGCTCTCGCTGTCCTCGCTGCAAGCTTCGCTCTGTGGCCGTTGGCGCGGCAACTGTCATCCCGGCGAACTTGGATTGGCACTTCGCAAGCTGGGTTTACGCGACAGAGGCGATGGCATGACGGCAGTGGCTTTTGTGCTCTGTGGTATCTGGCCCGCTAGCGATCGAGGCACATTTGCTGCTTAGCCGCTGAATCGCAACCCAAAGCTGCTGCGAAGTAGTGGTCTGCTATCAGGCCATCGTAGGGTGAAGGACGAGGCCCTAATTTCTGCAAACAGATTCTCAGCACCGCATCGAATTCATCCTTATGGTATTTATCAGGGCAGGGGAATTCAAGTTCGCAAGCGCTTTGAGCGGTCTCAAGCATGTACGGCGATTGACCCTTCATTTTTTCGAGCACACATTCGTGATAGTTGCCCGGACCAAACCATCCTGCGTTCGCGCTCCTTTTCGGGTAACCTAGACATGCGAGAGCGCAGAACGTAATGGCTAGGATTCGATTGCGCCTCATAAAATGGTTCCTCCTAGGGTTCCGTCACCTTGGATCTCGTAGTTCGCGGCGTCAAAATATCTGGCAATGAATCGTGTCTTTGGGATTGAGTCGTCAGTAATGCAACATAACCTTGCCTAGGTAAAAAGCCTCCGCCATAAATCCTGAACATTTTAATTTTTAAAATATGGAAAATTTCAAGGAATTTATGCCAACCATTGCTTGCAGAAATAATCTCTTGTTAGAATTTAAAAGTGTATGTTGGAGTGAAATACGACTTCTTACGCTTATAATTATCCAATTCTTATCTTTGTTTTCATACCGTCCATCCATAGCAATCGATTTCAGAGATTCCCCATGCGACTTGCCCTGCGTTCGATTTTTATAGCCGTGTTTCTGACGATGGCCGGAGCGGCGGTTGCGGGTTCACTCGAAGACGGCAAAGCCGCGTACCAACACCAGGATTACGCGACAGCTTTGCAGCTCTGGCGGCCATTGGCGGATCAGGGGAACGCCAAGGCGCAGTCCTACCTCGGCTTAATGTACGAACGCGGGCAGGGCATGCCGCAGAGCGACGCCGAGGCTGCGAAATGGTACCACTTGGCGGCGGATCAGGGGTTAACCGAGGCGCAATACAACCTCGCCGAAATGTACCACGAAGGGCAAGGCGTCCCGCAGAACTACGCCGAGGCTTCGAAGTGGCTCCGCTTGGCGGCGGATCAGGGGTTAGCCATCGCGCAATACAATCTCGGCTTCATGTACGCCTTCGGGCAAGGCATGCCGCAGGACTACGCAGAGGCTGCGAAGTGGTTTCGCAAAGCGGCGGATCAGGGTATCGCCGATGCACAATACAATCTCGGCATATCGTACGCCTACGGGAACGGCATGCCGCAGAACTACGCCGAGGCTGTAAAATGGTACCGCTTGGCGGCGGATCAGGGCTACGCCAGCGCGCAGTCCACCCTCGGCGCCATGTACGCCTACGGGAAAGGCGTGGCGCAGAATGGCGCCGAGGCCGCGAAGTGGTGGCGCTTGGCGGCGGATCAGGGGTTAGCCATCGCGCAATACAGTCTCGGCGTTATGTACGCCTTCGGGCAAGGCATACCACAGGACTACATTCTAGCGCACAAGTGGTTCAATCTTGCGGCTGCGCAGGATTACCAAGCTGCCATTAAGAATCGCGATCAAATCGCAAGAAATATGACTCCGGCTCAGATCGCCGAGGCACAGCGGCTGGCGCGGGAATGGAAACCGAAGCAGTGAAGTTGATCGCCGCCGGACGCCGCCCGTTTCACGCTGGCGAAGCGGCTGACTTGGCCGTGATCGCCGCTGAGTACGCCAAGCGCGGCGTCAGGCTAAGACGTAAAGCAAAAACGCTTATAGTGAAGATTCGACATGAAAAAACGCGCGGCTTATTTGCGTCGCGCGGCTTTTGCGCCGAATTGGTCCACAAACGCGCGGACGTCGGGAAGGATGCTTTTGACGATGCGTTCGACGCCAGCGGGATTGGGGTGAACTCCATCGCCAAGTTTAAGCGCCGGCTCGCCCGCCACCCCTTCGAGAAAAAACGGATAGAGCGGCGCGTCGTATTTTTTGGCAAGCGCCGGGTAGATCGCGTCGAAGCGCGTTTTGTAATCCTGGCCGAGGCTTGACGCGGCCTTCATGCCCGCGATCAAGACTTTGATATTGCGCGCCTTGAGTTCGCCAAGAATGGCGTCGAGCGCAGCCTTCGTCACTGCAGGATCGACCCCGCGCAGCATGTCGTTGGCGCCAAGTTCCAGGATCACGCCGTCGGCGCCATCAGCGAGCGCCCAATCGAGCCTCGCCTGGCCGCCGGAAGCGGTGTCGCCGGAGACCCCGGCGTTGACGATCCTTACATGATAGCCTTCCGCGCGCAGCGTCTTTTCGAGCACGGCGGGAAAGGCGGCGTCGGCAGCCAACCCAAGACCCGCGACCAGACTGTCGCCGAAGGCAATGATTTTCAGTGGCGCAGTTTCCTTCGCGGCGGGCCGGGCAGGGCCGACCAGCGCCTCCAACAAAAGCGCGGCCGATAATTGCAAGAAAGCGCGGCGATGGCCATATGTTGCAGGCCGCGACCGTGGCAGCGGATTGGGCAATGTGGTTTCGCCTGCGGTTTCGGAGGGAATGGATGGGGGAACCGGCGGTTGAACTCGAAAATGTGCATCTAAGCCTGGGACGCGGCGCGGCAAGGGTCCATATCCTCAAGGGAATTTCGCTAAAAATAGGGCGCGGCGAAACAGCCGCCCTCACCGGGCCTTCGGGCTCGGGCAAATCCACTCTTCTCATGGTGATCGCTGGCCTTGAGAGGCCCGACGCGGGCTCGGTGAAGGTTGACGGCACCCGCCTCGGCCGCCTTGGCGAGGACGCGCTGGCGCGCTTTAGGGGCGCGCGGATCGGCATCGTGTTCCAGTCGTTCCACCTTATTCCGACCATGACCGCTCTCGAAAATGTCGCGATTCCGCTCGAATTGGCGGGGATCGCCGAGGCTTTCGCGCGGGCCAGCGCCGGGCTCGCCGATGTCGGCCTCGACGATAGGCAAGGGCATTACCCGGCACAATTGTCGGGCGGCGAGCAGCAGCGCGTGGCGCTTGCCCGCGCGTTGGCGCCGAACCCGACCATCCTCGTCGCCGACGAGCCGACCGGAAACCTCGACGAGGCGACAGGCGCTGCCATCATCGACCTCTTGTTCGCCTTGAAGCGCGATCGCGGCGCGACCTTGATCCTGGTCACCCACGATTTCGCGCTCGCCAGCAGATGCGAGCGCAGGGTCGAACTGCGCTCCGGCCGCATCGATGTGGAGGCCGCCGGAATTGCGCTGCCGGCCTGACCGCGGCCGCCGCGTTATTAACATGGGCCAGCGCCGGGGCTTTTGCGAAACTTCCAGATTGGGCCGCGACCCCGGCGTGGTTTGTAAGTTAGCGCAGAATGCGGTTTGGCCAGGTCTGGACATCGCTAACGCATAAGTCCTATTTGCATGTCTCCGCCTTTTGCGGGGCATGGAGAGATCATGCAAGATACCGATGTTTTGGACCGGCGCTGGCGCGACGAGGGTTTAAGCCGCCCCCTTCATCGCGCGCTGACGTTTACCCAAGCGGGCCTCGCGCTTGGGCGCGGCACTCTGCTAGCGGCCTTCGAAAAGGAAAGGCTCGCGCGCGGTCTCGCTCTTGAGGGCAACGAGGCGCGCCTCTTTTCACTGTTGACCGCCGCCCATGGCAAACCTGCTGCCGGAGGCGTCATCGCAAAGCTTCGCCGCGCCGGGGAATTTTGGTGCGCTGGCGAAAAGGCGCTGGCGCAAATTCATCTTGCTTTCATCGGCTTGCCGAGGATCGATGAGGCGGACGCCTACCGCCTCTTCCTTGCGCGGGTAGCCCTCGAAAAAGGCCT
The DNA here is from genome assembly GCA_050728655.1 of Methylocella sp. Taxonomy (GTDB): domain Bacteria; phylum Pseudomonadota; class Alphaproteobacteria; order Rhizobiales; family Beijerinckiaceae; genus Methylocapsa. The sequence goes on along the minus strand of JBOHJQ010000044.1, from coordinate 15,657 downwards.
CGAGCCAAGCGATTTGGTGAAAGCCTTGGGTTTTCCGCAGGCCGCGCGTGATCTCGAAAAATACAATCCCGATCAGCCGCGTGTGCCAGCAGGTAGCGGCCGCGAGAGCGGGGAGTGGACGACGGGCGATGGAGGGGCGACAGGCGCATCGGCGGAGAGTCAACTGCCGCGAAATGTACACGTTAAGCCATTTGTGCCGAACGTTGTTGGGGGAACGGTTTCGGATGCCAATCCAGATGGCATTGTGCCCGGTGCTCAATATGCGCAAGCAAACCCGGTCCCGATCGTGACGCCAGATATCATCGACAAAATCAAACGCGATCACGGCCCAGGAGCCAAGGATAAAAAGGGCGAGTTTTTCGCGCAATTCGCCAACGAAGAGCGCATCAAATGGCTTATTCAAGGGGCTTGGGCGAATTCCACCCCGATGCATGTGGGGGCCGGAAATACACCCGACCGCGTGGTCCTCGGCGGTACAGTTTGGGAAGATGACGAAACAGGAACACATGAAGTGTATATCGGATGGTCAGCTAGGAAACTTAAAACGCCCTCGATTGAAACAAACGCGTATGTCGTCATTCTCGACTCCAACAACTACGTGATAACGTGTTATCCGATAAGTCCCGACGACCCGGTATTTCCGTATGAAGAGTGAGCATGTTGCGCGTCGAGCTGAAAAATTTGATTGAATTCCTGCGTCCGGGCGTGGCAGTTTTCGATCTGCATGAAGAGTTCGGATTGTCCTGTCTCATCGAGGACGACGAAACTGTGACGCTCTTTCTCAACGATCTTCGATGTCGAACCTGGTCGCGGGAGGATCATCCTTTCATTCACACGATCAGATGGTTCAGTGAGCATCAAGTCATCGCCTGGCTGGTGGAATTTCAGGCGGCTGTCATTTCCACGGACAATTGGGATCGTCTCTCGATAGGTAGGCCTGAAAAAGTTCTACTCTCGAAGAACTATATCTTTGTTGGCTATGGCGACGAAAGCACTATAGGAGCGAGGCCCGGTGAACTCGAATTCAATGTTGTCACGGTGTTTTCGCGCAATGGTGAATTTCAGTTTGGACTCCATGATATATTTTCTAAGGACAATTATAAAGGGACAATCATCGAACTAAATGCAGGCTACACTTTTGGTGAGCGAGTGATTTTCAACGCTTATTCAGCCAACTATTTATGGATTTTGGACTCGCGTTCGAAAGACTACAAACGATTTTCAGTCCCCTTCGAAACGACTCTGATTAACGTGCTCACCGGGAATGACAAACGTGCCGTTGCTATTCTAAAGTATTGTGCACCCTTCGAGCTCGCTGTGTTCGATCTCGCGTCGGAGACCGCCGCCAAGCAGGATTTCGCGCCGGTCGAGGCGGCGCTGACCGCCGCGGGCTTCGCGATGAGTGAAATCAAGTTCCAGCCGAATTCGACGGGCAAAATCATCGTTAGCGACGGCGAGAAGGCAGCGCTCGTCGAATTCGCGGAGCCATAAACCGGCTAACAGCGAATAGCATCATGAATTGGAAAATAGAACAAATAACCACCATTCCATCGATGACCAATCGCCGGTTCGATCTCCATCCTCAATATGGACTGGCTAGCCTCGTCAGCGACGCGAAATCCCAGACACTTTATCTGAACGGCAGACTGTGCCGGACCTGGTCCGTAGCGGAATTTCGATGTGTTTGGGGCGTGAGATGGTTTAGCCACGATGAGGTAATTTTATGGTGGGTCGATACGAATGCGGTCCGTGCTTCCGAGAAGACCTGGATGCCAATCGGAATGGGCAGGCTGTGGGACATCATTTGCGGCAAGGACTACGTTTTCGTAACCTATGACGATGAAAGCGTCACGCGCGCGCATCCCGGCGAGATCGAGCACAATGTGCTCGCGGTCTTCTCTCGCGATGGCGTATTCCGCGTGGGTCTCACGGACCTTTTGAAGAAGGAACGTGAGAAAGCTTGCATCATAGAAATCAATGCGGCCTATGCGTTCGGCAATACGATCGTATTCATACCTTATATGGACAGTTCGGTTTACGTTCTGAACGCCGAGCAAGAAATTCTTACCAAGCATGAGGTGAGCTTCAATACAGTAAATACAATGGCCATGTCCGGCAATGCCAAACAAGCATTTGCGATCATTGGGTACAAAGAACCTTATCAGCTGGTTCTCGTCGACATGACGTCCGGACAGAGTCGGAACGAAGATTTTAGGGTCTTGGCGGATAAGCTCGATGCCGCCGGATTCAAACCCGGCGCCTGGAACTTCAGGGCAGGTTTGGGAGGCAGGATGATCGTCAGCGACGATCAGCAAGCCGCCTTTATTGAACTTCTTTAATGCGCTCCAAAATTTATTGGATTGACCTGCCCGCGGGCGCTCGTTTTGCGATCATGCCGCGCCCGCGCGCGGGCGATTGGCTCGACGGCGAGATCGCCGGTTGGCGAGGGGAAGGAATTGACGTCATCGTGAGCCTTCTTGAAGCCGAGGAGGTCGAGGAACTCGGCCTTCGGCGCGAACCCGACCTTTGCCATGATGCCGGTATGGAGTTCATTTGTTTCCCCTTCCCGGACCGTGGCGTGCCCGCGGCAATGCGCGAGGCGACGGCCCTCGCGGCAGGGATCGTTGCACGGCTGAACGATGGAAAAGGCGTCGCTTTGCATTGCCGGGCCGGGATCGGGCGCTCGGCTCTCATGGCAGCCAGCGATCTCGTGCTCCTCGGGTTGACTCCGGCAGCATCATTTAATCTCATCGGCGCGGCGCGGGGTCTTAAGGTCCCAGACACTGAGGGACAGCGAGACTGGGTCGAGAGGTTTAGTGAAGCAATGACAACTGACGGCATCCATCCGGCCTGAAATTCGCCAAGGATGCCAGCAAATGCGAGCACAGGATTTGGCTACTCTCCGGCCGCGTCGAGGAGGAGGCCCCAGAATTGCGCTGTCGGCATGCTTACGGCAGCCGTATTTGTTGCGAGGCGGAACAGGCCTTACCAAAATAACCGACAAAATCCGTGGTTCTTACGTCCGCACTCGCGCCTCGCCGGTCCACCCTTCGCGGCGACGATGCGCGCTGGTTTTCTCGTTCATGGTAATTGGGCGCAAAGCTGCGGGTCTGGCCCAGATGTCGATGCGCAAGTCTGATCAGGTGGAACTACGGCCCCAACATGCAAAAGCATTTTCAGGCGAAGCGGATACCGGTTCGCCCGAAAACGCGACAAAGCAAAGAATTCGGCCAGTCTCGTTTATCAAGAAACTTGAAACCCGTCTAACCAGCCATCTTCAACGCCGCCTGTTGAACCTCGTCAACTCGTTTGGTCCACCCCTTGCCGAACCGCTTGAATTGATCGTCGCCCAAGCTTCGAAGGAACTCCAGCCGATCGCTCGCCAATTTCGCAATTAATTCCTTCGGTTCCTTCGCCTTGATCCCGGCGAGCGTTACCGGGCCCAGCGAACTATCATCGTGAACTCCCGTTACTTGCTGCAGCCGCCGGAGCGATCTTCGCACACCCGAATTGACCGCAAAATCAAAAACTTCGAGATCCACGCCTTTTGGCAAGTCGGCGCAACGCGTTGGAATCCAATAATTTGCCCGGTAAATTTCGCGCGCTTCGTCTTTCGTCAGCTCTTTTACATCCGCGATGGTAACAGGACAGTCGCGCCATTCCGCGAGGGTTTCATGGGCGATACCATAGTTTGTCGCCCCGCCATGATCTCCCGCATCGTTGCAATAGCCTCCCTCCTGCACCAGCGTAATGTCTAGGCATGCCTCGAAATTGTCTGCCTTGCCATTGACCACCCCGGAGGGCGTAGCACCTCCCGCGACAACCGGATGTGCTGTCTTGTCCGCTGTCTTGTCCGTGCTGGCGTTTTTCAGCATATCTTTGTTCAGCTCAAGTTGGGCTTTTCTCGCGGCGTCGTTCTGCGCGGCTTGTTGCGTCTGAAGCTGGAAGTTTGCGTCATCCTTGGCGCGAGACCCCTGGGACGATCCGAGCCAGAAATTCACCACGGTCGAGAATGCGGCAACCAGGGCACCCACCGTGATATTGATGAGCTGGTTACTGGAAGCTTCTTTAACATACGGTGAAAGCATAATTAATAGAATCCCGAAGAATCCAACAGTCACGACAAGGGACACAACTGAGGGAACCCACCTTAGAGGGCTGTTGTCCGTATCAAGTTTCAGCAAATTTGATCTGGCGCCACTGGTGCTTTCAAGGCTGGCTTGCAAGTCAGTTTTTACTTGCGCGAGCTCGTCTTGACGTTTCTTGTCTTGCTCGTCGTTTTGTGCCTTTGTTGCATCCAAGGCTATTTGCGCTAGCTTGACCTGAAGTTCGGTCGCCGCGGCGGGGTCCTGAGCTAACTTCTGTTTTGCCGCATTGGGATCCGAGGTGCCAGTAATCGCAGTGACAGCCTTGGCCACGTCCGTCGCGATCGTACCTCCCTTATCGTCGGCAAGCAGCTTAATTAAGCCCGGCAAAAGTGTAGCGGCAATTCCTACTAACGGTAACATAAGATCCTCCTAAATTTTAGCCTACTACGGCTCGGATTATCCCGAGCGCGAAGTTTCCACTAGCAAACTCAGGCGGGTTTCGCGCCGTCTGTTCAGACGGTGAGGAAGCTGCTAACGTCGCGGACAAGCGAAGACATAGACGGGGGACCGATGGGAGCGGCTGAGCACCTCAAAACCTTGTGCTGCCTCGGGCTCGAGCCCGAGAGCGCGATGGTCGCCGTCGTGCCCTTACTGCACGAGATCATTCCGCATGGCAGTTCCCGCGTGGGGCTCATTGCGCCCGATGGCACGATGACCGAGGCCTACGCCGAAAACCCGGCAACCGGACCGTTATTCCGGGAACGTTTGTGGCGGTTCATGGATGATCCATCGGCCCTGGCATCTCTATGGCACCCTTTGGTCCGCGCCGTGGGAATCGGTTGGACTTTGCACCGGCAGGGGAGCGCTTACCTGGAAAGCGCTTATTACCGGGAACTGGAGGCACCGCTCGATTCCTGCTGGTTTTTGGACGCGATGGTCGGCGATGGCGGCCGGACTATCGGGTTTGTTCACTTGACGCGTCCACGCCGCGCGCGCGCCTTTATGGTGGACGACGTTCAGCGTCTCGACCGGCTGCGGCCTTGGCTCGCGCACGCATTCCGGCGGTCGTTATCCGGCAATGTGCACCAGGAAGATCAGGCTCCAATATGCGCTGCAGGACCAACTATGCTGAGCGGTCAGCTAATTGTGGCTCCCGACGGAAGGCTCCTCCACCAGACCGCCGCCGCCGAACTCTTGCCCCGAATTCTCGCGGGTGAGCCGGCCAGTTACACGCACTACAACCCAGTACGCGACAGGCCACCCGTGCCGGTTCTGAAGCTTCTCCGGCAAATCACCGGTGCCGCGAACGGGACTTCCGACACGCCGCCTCGCGTGCAGATTTCGACCCCCTATGGCGTTCTCACGCTCGAAGCGAAATGGCTTCTACCAGTTGGCACACTTGCGGCGGACGCCGCCAAGGATCCAAAATCCTGTCTCATGTCGGTAACTGTCGAACTCCACGAACACCCCGTTGCTCACGCCGCTCGCGTGTTGCGCGAAAGCGGCGCGACGGCGGCGCAGACGAAAGTCGGAATTCACCTTGCCTTTGGCAAGACGAAGCCAGTAATCGCAGATGAACTCGGCATCCAACTCACCTCGGTCGCGGATCACACCAGAAAGCTATATAAGACTCTCGATGTTCACAATTCCGCCGAGCTAGCCATGAAAATCTGGCTGGGCGAAAGCCGCGACGAAGCGCACAAATCTCAGCGACCGAATTTGCCAGTCCCGCTTGCGAATGACGCGAGCAATGCCCAGCCCGCGTCCGTTTTCCGCTCGTCGTAGCCTTTGCGATCGTGACCAAAGAAATCGATTTAACCTAAGTGTCTGTCCAGGAACAAATAGAAGATTTTCCGATTCCACCGGAACGAAAGCCGCTCTAGTCCATCGTCCATGCTGGTATGGGCTCACCTCGAACCCAAGGCTTACGCCGCCAACTTGCGATCACTCGCAAAGTCCTGAGGGTCGGAAGCACCAAGGCAATCAAGCCGGCACCGCACGCAAAACCCAACCATGCCGCAACCGGAAAGAGGGCAAGGCCCTTCCAAAATGTCACCAGAATGAAAATGGCCTCGATGACGTATAGCGGCGTTGACTTAAGGCCGGGATTTGGACGGTAGGCAAGAGTATACGGACCCCAATGATGCACCAAGGTGTCAGATATTCGCGCCCCGATCAAAGCACCTAACGCGCCGACTGCCACAGTCGAGCTTACCTGCCCGACAATCGGAAGCCACGCGGCTATGCCCGCAAGGCCTGTCCCCCACAGAAGAAGTGTAAGCAACAAAGTGAATGACGCGAAGCCAAGCCAGTTCGGGAGCCAAACTCCGACGATAGCGCCGAAAACCCGCCAGAGCGGCACTTTTTCACCCTTCCATTCCTGATAGCTGTGTAGAACGGAAAACGCCCAGTCGAGGCCCAAGATGAGGAAAAACGCGAATGCGGAGGGACCAAAGACTGAGACTTGATTAAGATGGTCTAAGATTTGAGACATGATTCACACCTTATCGTCGCTCGCAGATCCTAAGTGTGTCGCAATATGCACAGGAGTGGTTCGCTTCGCGCCCCATGTTTGGAGGGTGACGCTGCCGGTGGTCGAGGTCCAGCCGGCAATTTGTTCGACGGGGCGCAGGGGGATGCACGCCAAGAAATCGTCGCCCGCCTCCTCGAAGCCGGCAACTTGAGGATCGAGCGGATCGTTTCCTTGGGCCAAGCTAGCCCGCCCGGGTTTTGGTACGATCAGCCTTGGGCCGAATGGGTTGTGGTCTTGGCCGGATCGGCCGGACTAGGTTTCGAAGGCGATGTCGAGGTCAAGGTTTTGTCCCCCGGCGACTATCTCCTTATACCGGCGCGCGTGAGACACCGTGTCGAATGGACCAGCAAAGATCCTGCGACGATCTGGCTCGCCGTTCATTACCCCGAAACCGAATAAAACGGGAAAGCGAAACTGCGTTCCGGTTAAAGCGAAGATCATGGAACGGGGCGATCAATTGGTCTCCTTAACGAAAGTCCGGCGGCAACCTTCGAAAAAATTCCGCTGGCCGTTGGTCCTGCGCTTTGCCTTGCGCGATTTTCGCGGCGGCCTGCGCGGGTTTGCGATCTTTCTCGCCTCCATCGCGCTCGGCGTCGCCGCCATTACCGGCATTGGCTCGGTGTCGCTTTCGCTGAAAAACGGGCTTGCCCAGCAGGGCCGCGCGATCCTCGGTGGCGACGCATCTTTCGATCTTGCGCAGCGCGAATTGGGCACCCCCGAGCGCGATTTTCTTGGCCTGCAGGGACGCCTCTCGCCGGTCGCGCTGTTGCGCGCCATGGCGCGGCGTGATGACGGCGAGGCGGCTCTGGTCGAGATCAAGGCGGTCGATGTGGCGTATCCCTTGGCGGGCGAAGTCGTCCTCGATCCGGCGTTGCCTCTCGCCGAAGCGTTGGCCGGGCGCGACGGCGCCTACGGGATTGTGGCGGACGCGGCGCTCCTTGGAAGGCTCGGCCTCGCAATCGGGAACCGGCTTACGATCGGCGGCGCGCGGTTCGAGTTGCGTGCGGTGCTCGCCTTTGAGCCTGATAGGCTTGCCAGCGGGATAAGGTTTGGAGCCCCGGCGCTGATCTCGCAGCAGGCCTTGCGCGCGACCGGATTGCTCGAGCCGGGCTCGCTTGTAAGATGGCTTTATCGTGTCGCGCTCAAGGGAACGCCGGCAAGCGATGCAGAAGTCGCGGCATTGACGGAGGCGGCGCAAAAGCGGTTCCCCGAGGCCGGATGGGAAATTCGCACGCGCAATAATATTTCGCCGCTGTTGTCCCGGAATCTTGACCGCTTCACCGAGTTTCTAACCCTCGTCGGGATCACCGCCCTGATTGTGGGCGGCGTCGGCGTCGCCAATGCGATGCATGGATTTGTCGAGCGCAAGCGGCAAACGATCGCGATCCTGAAGGCGCTGGGCGCGACCGGGTCCGCTGTCTTCGCCTTGATATTGACGCAAGCGATGCTCGTCGCGGGTGCCGGTGCGGCGCTCGGTGCGGCGATCGGCGCCGCCTTGCCTTTCGTCGCGGCCTCTGCGTTTGGACCTCTGCTTCCGTTCCCGATCGCGGCAGCGATTTATCCGGCCGCGATTGCCAAGGGGCTTCTCTATGGCGTTCTGACCGCGCTGGCGTTTTCCGCGGGCCCGCTCGGCCGTGCGCACGACGTACCGGTTCAGGCCCTGTTTCGCGCCGGAATCGAATTCCGGCGGACCACGCCGAGGTTGCGCTATCTCGTCTTGACGCTTGCCGCGGCTCTCTGCCTTGCTTCGGCGGTTCTCGTTGTTGCCGCCGACCGGGGGCTCGTCTTGATCTATTTGGGCGCGACGCTTGCCGCCTTTATTTTGCTGCGCGTGGCCTCTTTTCTGATCGTGACTTGTGCAAAAAGACTCCCGCACGCGCGGGGCGTGGCGTTGCGGCTCGCGGTTGGCAATATTCACCGGCCCGGCGCGCTGACCTCTTCGGTGGTGCTGTCGCTTGGCCTCGGGCTCGCGCTTCTTGTTGCGCTCACTCTCATCGATGGCAACATCAGCGCAGAACTCCACCATTCCATTGCCGGGAAGACGCCAAGCTTTTTCTTTCTCGATGTCCAGAGCGCGAAGGCCGAAGCATTCGCCGATTTTTTGCAAGGCCAAGCGCCGGAGGGCAAAATCGATCTCGTCCCGATGTTGCGCGGACGCATCGTTAAGCTCAACGGGATCCAGGCCAGCGCGGCGCGGCCGAAGCAAAGCGTCGCTTGGGTGCTCGACGGCGATCGCGGGATTACCTTTGCCGAATCCGTGCCGCAGGGATCCAGCGTCGTTAAGGGAAACTGGTGGCCGAAGGATTACCGTGGACCGCCGTTGGTTTCGGTCGAAACCGAGATCGCCGAAGGGCTCGGGCTCGCGATCGGCGACGAGATCACGGTTAATGTTCTCGGCCGTGACTTGTCCGCCAAACTCGCCAGCACGCGCAAGGTCAATTGGCGCAGCTACGGGATCAATTTCGTCCTTGTGTTTTCGCCAAACAGCTTGGCTGGTGCTCCCTTCGGGGAGCTTGCCACGCTAACCTTTGCCAGTGGCGGCGACCCCGCGCGGGAGGCGGCGCTGCTGCGCGCGATCGCGCTGCGCTTCCCCTCGGTGACAAGCATCCGCGTGAAAGAGGCGCTTAACGCTGTAAATGACGTTGTAGGCCAGCTTGCCTTCGCCGTTAGGGCTGCATCGAGCGTGGCGTTCCTGGCTTCGATCCTCGTCTTGGGTGGCGCGCTCGCCGCCGGCCAGCATGCCCGCACGCACGATGCCGTCGTGCTTAAGACCCTCGGCGCCACAAGGTCGCGCCTGCTTGCCGCTTATATTTATGAATACGGTCTGCTCGGGCTCTGCACCGCGTTGTTCGGGGTGGCGGCGGGGAGCGCGGCCGCCTTCCTGATCGTGGGCCGCGTGATGGACCTTGAATTTGTCTGGCTTTGGCCACAGGCGGTTGGCGCCGCCGCCGTCGCGGTCATTGTCACGATTTGCCTCGGGCTTCTCGGGACTTGGCGGATACTCGGCCGAAAACCGGGGCCTTATCTGCGCGATTTATAATCAAAGATACCTTAACCAGTGTTCATGTTGGCATGCCCTTGTGCGGACCGCGCGCTTGCGCCATATTAAGTCCGACGCTGATCCCGCAAGGGCAGCGGCCGGAGGCGGTCAAGCCTCCATAACGGTTAGAGGAAAACATGTCCGACTTCGACCGCAACGCAAACGCCCGCTGGGGGCAGGGCGTCACCCGGGCCGGTCGCGCCGAAATCGACCAGGGCCTGCGCTCTTATATGCTTGGCGTCTATAACAACATGGTGGTGGGCTTGGCCCTCACCGGTGCGGTGGCGCTTGGCGTCCATATGCTGGCCGTCACAACCGACCCGGCGCTAGGCGTGCCGGTCGGGCGGCACCTGCTGCTGACCTCGTTTGGCGTGACGCTTTATACAACGCCGCTTAAGTGGGTGGTGATGCTGGCGCCGCTCGCCTTCGTGTTCTTTTTCTCGTTCCGCATTAACCAGATCTCGGCTTCGGCCGCGCGTGGCGTGTTTCTTGCTTTCGCGGCGGCGATGGGGTTGTCTCTATCGACCATCCTGCTGATTTATACCGGGACATCAGTTGCGAACGCCTTCTTCGTCACAGCGGCTGCCTTCGGCGGCTTGAGCCTTTATGGCTACACAACGCGGCGTGACTTGGGGCCAATGGGAGCGTTCATGGTGATGGGCCTATTTGGCCTCGTGATCGCGATGCTGGTCAATCTTTTCTTGCAGAGCACCGGGTTCCAATTCGCCCTGTCGATCCTGTCTGTCGTGATCTTCTCCGGCCTCACCGCCTGGGACACACAGGCGATCAAGGAAATGTATTATGCGAGCGACGATTACGAGACTGCGACAAAGAAATCCGTGTCTGGCGCGTTGAGGCTGTATCTGGATTTCATCAACATCTTTCAGTCGCTCCTGTTCTTGACAGGTAGCCAAAACGACTGACGATGTAACCGGCGTTTAGACGAAGGCCCCGCTTGCGCGGGGCCTTTTTTTGCGCGCTGCTGCCGCCATCGCCAGATTTCAATTCAGATTGCGGAACAATAGGTTCCCGCGCGACCGAGTCAGGCCAAGCCATGCCGCCCCGCAAGCGCCGCCCCCGCGCGCTCAGAAATCGCTGGCAATACCTTTTACTTCCCAATCGCCGTAGCGCACTGGCTCGGGACCATCGCGGCCATTGATTTCCTTCCGGGCTGCGGGTTGGTTCAATGCGCCGGGGCGGCGGCGCTCTTCGGCCTCGGCGAGCGCGCGCCGCGCGGCTTGGCCGAGTTTGCCACGGCCCGCGCCCACAACCACGAGGCCAGCTGTCTCGTCTTTCGGCCGCTGCATCTTCATCCTCCTGGTGCCGGCGGGAAAAGCGGCGCCCACCCGGCGCGCAGGGTTTCCACTCCAATTTGATCCTCGCCCATATGCTGGGCAAAGTCCAACTGTTCGTGCTAGGATAGAGACATGATTGGCGTCCCCGAAGCGTTCGTCGCGGAGTCTCGAGTTTGACCGCATCTCCGCGTCCGCCGGCGGACCGGCGGCGTAGCCGCAAGGTTGGCAACGGCCGCCCAAACCAACTGGCTTCGGATGAGAGTCGCGGGCGGGAGAGCGAGCAGTCCCCCGGTCTCGCCGCGCGTCTCGCCGCGGCGGCAATCCTAGACGATATTGTCACCAGATGTCATCCGCTCGACGAATGCTTTTCGGGCACGGCGATCCTCTCGCGGCTTGGCGGTCTGGAACCTCGCGACATCGCCTTGACGCGCGCGATTGTCACCGCCGCGCTACGCCGGCTGGGCACCATCCGTGCCGCCCTGGCCGGGCTTTTGGAAAAAGGCCTGCCGCGCCAGGCCGTCCACCTTGAATGGACGCTGATCGCGGCATCGGCGCAGATTCTCTTTCTCGACGTTCCCGCACACGCCGCCGTCGATCTTGCTGTCCGCGTGAGCCGTCTTGAGGCGAAAGGTGCGCCCTACGCTTCTCTCGTCAACGGCGTCTTGCGCAATCTTATCCGCGCGCGCGAAAAAATACTGCTGGCAAGCGATCCCCTGGATCACGACACGCCCGCATGGCTCGCGGAGCGCTGGCGTAAAACCTTTGGCGAGGCCGGGGCGCACGCCATCGCAAGCGCCCATCGCGAGGAGCCGACACTGGATCTCACGGTTCTGTCGGACCCTTTGATCTGGGCGGAGCGGCTCGGAGCAAACGTCTTGCCGACCGGTTCGCTGCGGCTTCGGACTCATTTGCCGGTGACTGGACTCGCGGGCTTTTCGGAAGGCCGCTGGTTTGTCCAGGATGCGGCGGCAGCTCTGCCGGCGAGGCTCCTTCGGGCCGGACCCGGCACCAGGGTGGCCGATTTTTGCGCCGCTCCCGGGGGCAAGGCGGCGCAACTCGCGGCGACCGGCGCCGAGGTCACGGCGATAGACCGTTCGGCCGAGCGGTTGAAAAAGCTCGCCGCAAATTTTGCCCGGCTCAATTTGCGCGCCAACATTGCCGTTGCCGATATCCTAAACTTTACGGCGGCGCCTTTCGATGCGATTCTGGTCGATGCACCGTGTCTCGCCACCGGGACGATCCGGCGTCACCCGGATATAGCCTGGATCAAAAAACCGCGCGATATCGTGGCGCTGACGGCGCTTCAGACGCGCCTGCTCGACAAAGCCGTCGAACTGGTGAAGCCCGGCGGAATGATCGTCTATTGCACTTGTTCGCTTGAGCCCGAAGAAAACGAAATGCAAATTGCGGCGTTTCTTCGCCGTAATCCCGGCGTCATGCGGGTTCCGATAGAACCCGGCGAGGTTGGCGATTTGCCAGAAGTCTTGAACGAAAACGGCGAATTGCGGACATTGCCGTCGCATCTTGCCGCCGCCGAGCCGCGGCTTTCCGGCCTCGATGGATTCTTCGCCGCCCGCCTGTTGCGCCGCGGTTAATAAAGCCGATAGGAATTTTATCGATAACGCAATGCCAAAGGCGGAGACCGCCGCTTCCGGCGATCGTGCGCCAATGGAGAAAGTCTTGCCGTATCGCGCTTCCCTCGCGTCCCGGCATATGCAGTCGAGGAGTCGAACCTTGGCCGACGCGACATTCAAGTACTGGTTGCGCGTCGCGGGTCTCGTTGCGGCTCGCGCGGGAATGGCTTTGCGGCGCGGCCTCGGTGCGCCCGTGCGTGCCGCGATCGGGTTAGGGCGGCGGTGGCCGGAGAGGCTCCTGATTGCGCCGCAAGATATAAGGACCAGCGATCCGACCCTCGCGGCGGACATCTATGCCGGCTATTTTGCTTTTGGCGGCAAGATCGTCAACGCGCATGGCCGTTCGCCGTTCGAACTGGAGCCGGGATCGGCCGCATGGGCGCGGGCTCTCGCGGGGTTCGGCTGGCTCCGCCATCTGCGCGCCGCCGATACCGCCGTGGCGCGCGCCAATGCTCGCGCCCTCGTCGATGATTTTTTGAGCTTGGCGGGTAAGCCCAGTCAAATTCCGGCTTGGGAGCCCGAGGTCGCGGCGCGGCGCATGCTTGCCTTTCTGTCGCAATCGCCAGTGATCCTCGAGGGCGCCGACCGAGTGTTCTACCGCCGCTTCATGAAGGGTCTCGGCCGCACCCAGGTTTTCCTGGAGCGCAAGATCGCCGGGGGGCTCGCCGGTGAACCGCGCCTCATTGCCGCAATCGCCCTCGCCGAACTCGGTCTTTGCGTGGAAGGCGCCCGCAATCTGACCCGCAAAGGCACGAAGCCGCTCGCCGAGGAGCTCGATCGGCAGATTCTCCCAGACGGCGGCCACGTCAGCCGCAATCCGGAGATCTTGCTCGACTTGCTTCCAGATTTGCTTCCGTTGCGACAGGCCTATGCCGCCCGCGGGTTACAACCCCCGGCGCAACTCCTCAATGCGATCGATCGCATGATGCCGATGCTGCGTCTTTTCCGGCATGGCGATGGCACGCTAGCCTTGTTCAACGGCATGGGCGTCACGCCGCCTGAACTGCTTGCGACGATCCTCGCCTATGACGACGTGCGGGCGCAGCCGCTCACCAGTGCGCGGCACTCGGGCTACCAGCGCCTCGAGGCAGCGGATGCCATTGCCTTGATCGATGCGGGACGCCCGCCGCCACAGATTTATTCTCATCGCGCGCATGCCGGATGTTCGTCGTTCGAGCTTTCAGTTGGCGCGCAGCGGCTTGTCATCAACTGCGGCGCGCCGGATGCCAATCGCGCGCCGGCGCGCGAGGCGGCCCGCATGACGGCGGCACATTCGACACTTGTCATCGACGATACCTCCTCGTGCCGTTTCGCCTCTCACACGGGATTGCGAAAATGGCTCGGTGATCAGACCGTCGCGGGTCCAAACAAGGTCGATGTCGAGCGCCATGACCTGCCGTCGGGAACAATGGTGGTTCTCGCGCATAATGGTTACAAAGCGCAATTCGGCGTAATCCACGAACGCCGTATCACCCTCAACGGGGACGGCAAGCTGCTCGAGGGCACCGATCGTTTGCGCGCCGCCGGGGCCGGCGGGCCGATCGAGCCGCGACCCGTCGCCTTGCGCTTTCACATCCATCCGAACGTGCGCTTGAAGCGGGTTGGCGAGGGCCGTGCCGTGCTTTGTATCTTGCCAAACGGGAGACGCTGGCTTTTCGAGACAACGGCCGGGCAGGCATGCGTCGAGGAAAGCATCTTTTTCGCGGCGCCGGATGGGCCGCGCAGTTGCGCCCAGATCGTCCTCTATGGCGAAACCGGAGCCGACGTAGTTTTCGAATGGAGCTTTCGCCACGTCGACCGGAAACCGCCGCGTAACGAAGCGTGAAAGGCGGCAAAGCCCTCCGCTCCGCACGTCCGCGATGTGTCCGCGTTTGGACATTGGGCCGCCCTCGCCAAGCGATCATCCGTCATCCCGGGTTTTTGATCCCCAATGTCTCGCATTGCCTCCAAGCGGCGAATGAACCGGCCGCAAGAGGCTCGACTGGATATCGATAAGAATGCCACGCGCAATTCTCTGGCGCGTGGGCCGCGCGCCAGCGGCGCATAGGTTCACGCGAACGGCGCCTTGTTTGGCCGCAAGCCAATGCTCACCCATCATCAGCAGCTCGAGGCAATCAAGTGCCTCAACGCTGGCAAGGAGACACAGGACGAGATTGCGCGCTCGTACAATGTGAGCCGCTGGACGATTGCAAGGTTGTCCGGGTGAACAGGAGTGCGCCCCTCTTCTGGTCATGTACGTCTACAAAGCTTGCCTCTGATCCTTTAATATCGTCATTGAATAGTCGATATGCTTTGGGCGAACTGAGGAACGTCGGTCCCCTGTCTATCCAGACGCCCCACCCCTGCCTTATAATACGCCCGCGGGCGTATTGACATACACCCTATGAATGACCACTTGGGATTGAAATCTCCCTTCGTCAGCTGAATATTCTGACGAGAACGCAGGCATGATTGGAGTGGTGATGGTGGGTAAGGGCGCGGTAAAAACGGCGGATGTCGAATCGCTCCGCAAGAACGAAGCAAAATGGTCGAAGCCGCTGATGGCGGCGGGATGGAACGCTATCCCAAGCATCATCATCGAGAAACAAGAAGCTCTTGGGCTCGATGCGATTGACATGAATATTATCGTCCACCTTTCCAATTACTGGTGGACAGCTGACAACCTTCCACATCCTTCTGTCGAACGGATCGCCAACGCAATCGGAATTAAGCCCCGCACGGTCCAGAAACGGATCAAGGCGCTTCATGAGGTTGGGCTTCTCCATCGAGAAGAGCGGCGCTTCACAAAAAATGGAAGCGTCCCAAATCGTTACCATTTCACCGGCCTTATCAAGGCCGCTACGCCCTTTGCTGAGGAGAAGCTCGCAAAGATAACCGCTCGCGCCAAGGAAGAACATGAGCGCCTCAATCGCAAAAGACCAAGCCTTACGCTGGTTCAAAACGAGGAGGATTAGTTGCGGATTGCGGCGTAGCTTAACTGGATAGAGCCTCCCGTTTCGGCTGGTTCGAGGGCGCACTTGAACTGTATGCACGGAGTGATGCGAGTTCAACTCTCGTCGCCGCACCC
>JBOHJQ010000043.1:0-27416 GCA_050728655.1 Methylocella sp. | reverse complement strand
CTACGCGCAGGATCGCGTGCGGCACCGCATTCGAGGTGGCGCTAACTGGACAGGCATACTTTTGAGTCCCTCTGCCGTCTGCTTGCAGGAGCAAGACATTTCCCGGCGGGACCTTCAGGATGTCGGGAATCTGCTTGGGGGCGGCCAGCACCGGCGCGGCTCCAAGGAACGGCAGCGCCAGGAGCGCGCCTGCAATGGCGCTCGACGCTATTGCCGCTCGATGATTTTTTCGTGTTTGTGCAGATTGGTAAGCCATCACTTGTTTCTCCAATAAAATGTCCAATGTTGTCTTCAACGCCGCTGCTTGCGATCCACGCTAGGCATCGGCTGGGATTTAAATCGCATGGCTTGTCTCGTCGCACCATCACACGCGTGTGGTATTTCCGACTTGGTTCCCAGACCAAGCCGCGCTGCCGAGGGGGATATCGGCGGTGCCCTCTCCGGCTCCGCGGCGAAGAGACGGATGGCTGCCCCGGGCGCGGGCCGGATCCGAGATAAGGATTTCCTTCGCTGGCTATTTGAGGTGGAACAGCGGACCCTAAAGGTCTGCAAAGCCCCCACAGCTAGGGGCCTGAATGCCGGCACTATACGCGCGTTGAACGGGGCCACCGTGGCCGCGCCGCCAATACTTGCTGCGTCGGCAAGGAAATTGAACCAAAGCCCATAGTCCATTGCGACTATGGCCCCCTTTGCCGAAGCGAAAGGGCCTTTGCTCAATGGCTCTGCTTGTTGTGCCATCCTGCACGCTGCGGAGGCCAGTTTTGCCGCATTGCGACCTTGCTGCCCTCGCTCATCCGCCGGGTGACGCTACCGCACGCATGTGGTATTTCGAGTACGGACGGGGCCGGGGCGGCCTTTAATCGGCGCAATCTGTTTGAGCGTGAAGGGGTCCAATGAGTGCGTCCAGCTCTCTTTCCGTATCGACGCAGCGGGCAATCGCGGGGATGCGCCGGCTTTGCTGCGTTGGCCTCGACGGTCAGACCGCCATACCTGCCTTGCTTGACGAATTGCACGCGTTGATTCCATCGACCAACAACTTTTTCATGTGGGCCGGCCCCAACCAAGAGCTGGCCAATATGTATGGCGAAGGGGACCTCTTACAGTCGATGCCGCTTTATTTTAGCGATTTTCACAAAAAGCGCGAGCTGGACGTCATCCGCACCTTCTCCGAGGTGATGCGCCGAAACAGAAGAAGTGAAGTGATGACCTACGAGGAGAGCTTCCTAAAGGTGGGTCGGCGCACTTACGAGCGTCACGACTTTTACAATGCGATACTGCGGCCGCATGGAATCGACCATATGCTACATCTTAAAGTTGCCGAGCATGGCCGCTGTTTGGGCCTTCTTCATGTCTCGCGTCAAAATGGCGAAACCGAGTTCACGGAGCGCGACCGGACTCTCTTGGAGTGGATTGCGCCCTTTGCCGCCCATGCTCTGGCGCCGGGGCGCCCGGACGAGCATGTGGTTGAGAGCGACGACCGGGGTCTCATTATCGCGACACCTGCGGGAGAGATACGGCACCTCAGTCCGGAAGCGCGCCGTTTGATAATGCTGGCCGTGCATCCTGAACTTTCGCCTGCCGCCCTGTCGCGCGCAGGGCCCGGCCCGTTGTTGCCGCCCGAGGTCGCGCGGCTCTGCCAGGACCTTGGCCAAATTTTCGAGGATAAGGCGTTTTCGGCAGCCCCGGTCTGTCAGCTTACGAATCCCTGGGGCGCCTTCACCTTCCGCGCCTATTGGCTTGATCGCGACGATGGGCCAAGCGCGTCGGCGCTGATCGGCATTACGATCGAGCGCCTTGAGCCGCTCGCCCTAAAACTTTGGCGCCGTGCCGAGGAGCTGCCGCTGACAGGCCGCGAGATCGAGGTCTGCCTGCTGCTGGCGCTGGGACGGCCGCGCGCCGAGATCAACGACCGCTTGGGGGTGAGCGAGAATACGGCGATTACTCACTGCCGCAATCTTTATGCCAAGCTTGGCGTGCATAGCCGTGCGGAGCTGATCGAGTCCCTGCACACGCAGCTACAAGAACAGACCTAAAAGCAAAGCGAGGCGCAGCACCCATCGCACGCGGTCCCGCGATGGGCTCAAACCGCAACGCAAATCGCGCCCATCAAGTACGTGCATAAGTCTGAATAGTTGCAAACAGAATTTGATTCCTTTTGGGCTGTCATTTAGGCCTTCGCTTATGGGAAAAAACATTCCGCCGCCGCCACTTTCGCCAAGCGGGAAAGCGGAGGACGTCAATCTGCGCGATGCGCTCGAAGAGCGCTATCTTGCCTATGCGCTCTCGACCATCATGGGGCGCGCTTTGCCCGACGCCCGCGACGGGCTCAAACCCGTGCACCGGCGCATCCTCTACGGCATGCACATCTTGCGTCTCGATCCCGGCGCCGCCTTCAAGAAATGCGCGAAAATCGTTGGCGACGTGATGGGCTCTTTCCATCCGCATGGCGATCAGGCGATCTACGACGCTCTCGTCCGCCTCGCCCAGGATTTTTCGTCGCGCTATCCGCTCGTCGATGGCCAGGGCAATTTCGGCAATATCGATGGCGACGGCGCCGCCGCCTATCGCTACACCGAGGCGCGGATGACCGATGTCGCCGGGCTCTTGCTCGACGGCATCGACGAGGACGCGGTCGAGTTTCGCGAGAATTATTCGGGCGACCAGAATGAGCCAATTGTCCTGCCCGCCGCGCTGCCGAACCTGCTCGCCAATGGCGCGCAAGGCATCGCGGTTGGCATGGCAA
This sequence comes from Methylocella sp., assembly GCA_050728655.1. Lineage (GTDB taxonomy): Bacteria > Pseudomonadota > Alphaproteobacteria > Rhizobiales > Beijerinckiaceae > Methylocapsa. Next base: position 24,673 of record JBOHJQ010000043.1, on the reverse strand, counting down.
CATCCATCCCGCCGCATAACCTCGCCGAGCTCTGCGACGCGGCGCTTCATCTCGTCGCGCACAAGGATGCCACAACCGCTAACTTGCTGAGTTTCGCGCCGGGTCCCGATTTTCCCACCGGCGGAATTCTTGTCGAATCTGGGCCAGCGATCGCCGAGGCCTACGAGAGCGGGCGGGGCTCGTTCCGGCTGCGGGCGCGCTGGTCGAAGGAGGAGGGAAGCCGCGGTGCCTGGGTCGCCGTCGTCACCGAAATTCCTTACATGGTGCAGAAGTCGAAGCTCATCGAAAAGATCGCCGAGCTTTTGGCCGACAAGAAGCTGCCGGCCGTCGCCGATGTCCGCGACGAATCCGCCGAGGATGTAAGGGTAGTGATCGAGCCACGGGCCCGCACGGTCGATCCTGAAATGATGATGGAACAGCTTTTTAGGCTGACCGAGATGGAGAGCCGATTTCCGCTGAATATGAACCTTCTCGCCGATGGCGTCGTGCCCCGCGTGGTCTCCTTCAAGGAGGCCTTGCGGCAATGGCTCGACCATCGCCGCGAGGTGCTTTTGCGCCGCGCGCGGCACCGACGGGAGGGCATCGTGCACCGGCTCGAACTCGTCGCCGGAATGCTCGTCGTCTTTTTGAACCTCGACGCAGTGATCAGGATCATTCGCGAGGCCGACGATCCAAAGCAAGAGCTGCAGACAATTTTCGACCTTTCCGACGTGCAAGCGACTTACGTTCTCGACACAAGGCTGCGCGGCTTGCGCCGGCTTGAAGAAATGCAGCTGCGCCGCGAAAGCGACGATCTTGCCAAGGAAAAGCGTGAGATCGAGGCATTGATTGGCAGCGAGCCCAAGCAATGGAGGACGGTCGCCGGGCAAATTCGCGAGCTGAAGAAGAAATACGGTCCCGAAACAAAGATCGGTCGCCGCCGGACGAGTTTTGGTCAAGCGCCCGATATCGCCGATGCCGATATCGCCGGAGCGATGATCGAGCGCGAGCCGGTGACGATCGTGGTTTCCGAGAAAGGCTGGATCAGGGCGCTCAAGGGCCATGTCACGGATTTGACCGGCGTGCAGTTCAAAGGCGGCGACAGATTGGCCGTGTCGTTTTTCGCCGAGACCACATCGAAAATCCTAGTTCTCGCCAGCGACGGAAGGATTTTCACGCTCGACGCAGCGAAATTGCCGGGCGGGCGCGGCCAGGGCGAACCCGTCCGTCTGATCGCCGATATTGAGGAAAGCGAGACTATCAAAGCCGTCTTTCCCTACCTGCCGGGTCAGAAGATGCTGGTGGCGGCGAGCGATGGCCGCGGGTTCGTGGCAAACCAGGACGAGATGGTTGGCGGCACGCGCAAGGGAAAGCTGCTCCTCAACGTGGCAAAGCCGGCAACCGCCGCGCTCATCGTTCCCGCCGATGGCGATCATGTGGCGCTGATTGGCGAGAACCGTAAGCTCCTGATATTCCCGCTCGCGCAGCTACCAGAAATGGCGCGCGGCAAGGGCGTGCGTTTGCAAAGATACAGGGATGGCGGGCTCAGCGATGCCAAGGTCTTTTATCTTCGCCAGGGCTTGACCTGGAAAGATTCCGCCGGGCGGACATTCAGCCTCGCTGCCCGAGATTTGCGCGATTGGATCGGCAATCGCGCCGAAGCCGGGCGCCTGCCGCCAAAAGGATTCCCGAAGAACAATCGGTTCGGGTGAAGCACGGCCGTCGACCTTATCGGAGGGCGAACCGTGGTCGGGCGAGATCAGCACCCCTTCCGGCGTTCCCACATTTGAAGCTCTTGCACGCGATCTCGTTCCCAGCCATCCAATTTACCGTAGGGCGGAAAGCAGCCCGCCCCGAAGGTCTCCCGCGCGCGCGCCGTTTCGAAGCAATAGCCATTGCGCGCGTAGATCTGGTTACGGGCGTACCAAAGTTGGCTGCAGGACATAGAGGCAGCGTTTTGCGCCATGGCGGGGGCCGGAAGGCAGGACGCCAGGCCGCCGCTTGCGATGGACGCCACTGCGAGCAGTTTTGCAATAGTTCCGCGCGCTTTCATCTCTTGATCCTCCGAGCATAGACACGCGGTTGCAAGATAGGCGGACCTTGGATGTATAGCAAGGGTCGCAATATCAATCTTGAAGAAGCTCAGGCCGGTATTCGAAGTGCATTGTATCGAAATGGCCCCATTTTCCACCCCAGATGAACCCATGGCGTTCGAAGATGGCGACAATTTCATAAGGCTCACGATTGCGATATCCGCCTTTGCTCCATAACCAGTAATCGGCGAATTTTGGATTTAAATCGATCGCCGCGCCATAGGCGTGCATGCTGCGTTTGCCCGTGTCCTTCACCGTCCGGCAGTTGAAGGCACCAGCGCTCGGATAAGCGAAGCGCTTGATCCCGACAGGCAACCGCTCGATTTCCTCGGACACGCCCCGTAGCCTTTCCGCGATACCATTCACGGTCGTAACCTGAACGGACCCGCCCCCGGAAGCAGGCAACCATTCAACACGCGTCAGATGCTGGCGGGTTTCGCCCTTCTCGCAATTCCCGTACATCTTGTCAAAAAACTCGGAACTGCGGAACCGGCCGGGATCGTCTTGCGGTCCTGGAGGCTTCGTCAAGCGACCCTTCGGATAAATTTGGCTCAGCTGATCGCGAATCGAAGCGTTGCGCAATTTCTCGTCAAAACTCTTGTCGGGCTTGCCGTCGGAGACCTTCTGGCGCGTTCCATCGCGCCAAACAAGATCGGTTTCGTCGTGGCTCGCCAATTGATCAGGATAGGCTCGGACGAGAGCATCGAGGGAAGCCGCGCGGATTGGCGCTGCGGGCGCCGCCGACAAGGCGGCCAAGGATGCAATCGCCATTATCCGGGCAATCATCCGCTTTTCCTCACGCGGCAGCCCACCTTCGGCGACGGCGCCGGAAAAACGCACATAGGCCAGGACGCAGTCCGGACCCTAATCCACCCGTTCCCAGCCGTTCATGCCGAGCCGCTCCTGCGGTAGGAAACGCGCCTTATAGGCCATTTTCCGGGAGCCCGCGACCCAGTAGCCGAGATAGACATGCGCCAAGCCGAGACGGCGCGCGCGTTCGATATGATCGAGGATCATATAGGTGCCGAACGAACGGCTCTGTGCACCCGGAACGAAGAAAGAATAAACCATCGACAGACCGTCGGCGAGGAGATCGGTCAGGCAGGCGGCAACGAGCGGCCGCTCGCCCGCCGCCACGGCACTTTCATGGGAAAGGCGATATTCGACGAGACGGGTTTCGACATGGCTGTCCTCGATCATCGTCGAATAATCGACGGCCGTCATGTCGGCCATGCCCCCGTCGCCATGCCGCGCGTCGAGGTAGCGGCGGAAAAGTGCATATTGTTCGGCGGTGGGCTCGGCCCGCACCACGGTTCCGGCAAGGTCGCGATTGATTTCGACGACCCGGCGGAAATTCCGCGACAAGCAGAATTCCTTGGCCTTAACGCGGACCGACACGCAGGCGCGGCAATTTTCGCAGGCAGGGCGGTAAGCGATCGTCTGCGAACGCCGGAATCCTGATTGGGTGAGCTGGTCGTTCAGCGCCGCGGCGCGGCGGCCGATCAAATGGGTGAAGACCTTGCGCTCCTGCCGGCTGGGCAAATAGGGGCACGCCGACGGCGAGGTCAGATAAAACTGCGGTGCGTCGCGCGGTTCTCGCGTCAATCTCGCCGGTCCTCTTTTAGGTTTTCAGAAGCTGGCCTTCCGAAAATATCGGCTGAAAACTCTTGCCCTCACATAAACCGCCTTGTGACGATGACGCCGGCAAGCATATCGTGCAGACATCTTTTGTTCGCGCTCACGAGCGAGACGAGCAAGATGGGCGGGAACATCGTGCTCACATAAAACAGGACCCCCTGCACCGCGGCGTTGAGGAAAGGCACCCGCGTGCCATCGGTCAGACGCATTTCGAGGTCCAACGCGCGCATGCCCGGCGTCGCCATTCTGTAGCCCGAGACAGTGAGGCCATTGTAAAAAAACGCGACGAGCGGAAATAGCGGCGGCAAGAAAAAGAATGAAATCCCGAAGGTCAAAACGGCGAGCGCGAGCCACAGCGCGCAGGAAAGGATCGAGACGAAAATAAGATCGCAAACGAGCGCTACGATCCGCCGGGTGCGAACGCCCGCGAGCGCTCCCGCCGGAAGATAGGCCGGGGCGACGGCCGGAAAAGCCGGCCTGTCAAAACCGCTTCTGTCGCTCATCTTCGCACTCCTCCCGCATGGTTGCCGGACCGGCGCGGCCCGGCGTAGCGGCGCCGCGCAAGTCACCGGCCGATGCGCCGCGGACGACGCCAAGGGCAAGCACGAGCCGCGGCTGCAAGCCGGAAACCCGGCCGGTTCATCGCGGCGCCCCGATCCCAAGGTCACGTCATGTTACGCGCAAACGCGGGAAAGTGAAGGAAAGGTATCGCCCGGAACGCAATTTTTTCGCGCGTCTCTCGGCGGGACGGCATTTTTGCCGCAAAGCTTGGCTGGCCAGCGGACGTCGCCGCGACGCACCTTCAACACTTGGCTCGATATCGGCCGTCGATTTGAAGGCCGTGCGCGCCACGAGCGGCAGTTTGACGCAAAACATGAACCTGGTCGGCGGACTGTTTGCAAGCGGCGCGAAGCTAAGGCCCTCGGTTGCGCGCAAGCCGAGGATCGACCGCGCCAATCTTCCAATCGCCCGGCAAGCGAAGGTGACCCTCCGCCGCGGCCCGCTTGTCGATCAGTCCCGCGCGCAATTCGGGCCTGCCTTTATGGCAGGACAGGCTGTTTATCGCTCTGCCGCAGCAAGCGCGAATGGGACCCACTTCTTCGCCCTAGAGCGCAAGTCACGGTCTGATCTTAGCGCGCGCCGCGCTAGGAAAAGCTGCCCGCAGCGCGTTCCGTATTGGGCCTTATGCGACTGGCGCTTGAGATTTCAGCGCAGGCCAAAGCAGCGGTCGCACCGCGTTGGCGGCGAGCATTCCTACCAGTTGAGCGAGAATGAACGCAAGCACGCCGGAAGGCGCAATTCCCGCGAATGTGTCGGAGAGCGAGCGGGCAACCGTCACGGCGGGATTGGCGAACGACGTGGAGGCGGTGAACCAGTAGGCGCCGGTGATGTAGAGCCCGACCGCATAGGGCACGGCGGCAGGCGCGCGCGCCACGCAGCCGAAGATCGTGAGCACCAAACCGAAAGTGGCTATCCCTTCGGCGAACCATTGCGCGGGGCCCGTGCGCACCGTTGTCACAAATTGCCAGATGGGCAGTTCGAACATGAGATGCGCCGCGAAGACGCCGAGCACGGCGCCTAAAAATTGCGCGGCCACATAGAACGCGAGATCACGCCACGGCAGCGCCCTTTGCAGGGCGAAGGCCAGACTTACCGCCGGATTCATATGCGCACCGGAGATTGGCCCGAAAATCAAGATCAGCACTACAAGGATTGCGCCGGTCGGGAGCGTATTGCCGAGCAGGGCGAGAGCGATATTGCCGCCTGCGAGCTTCGCGCCCATGATGCCCGAGCCGACGACCGCCGTGAGCAAGAAAGCTGTTCCCAACGTTTCGGCGAGCAAGCGGCGCGCTAAAGGTTCGCTCACGTATCAGCCTATTTGGCGCGCGCGTGTTGCGCCTTCCAGCTTGCCAATTTCGCGTAGACGAGTCGTCAGTGACAGTCTGTCGAGACTGGTGATCGGCAGAGCAATGAACAACGTGATCCTGTTGCGCAAGTAACGGAAAGCCTGGGCGAACGCTCGTTCTTTCTCGATATTGGTGTCTTCGACCGCCGCAGGGTCCTCAATGCCCCAATGTGCTGTCATCGGCTGTCCCGGCCATGCGGGACAGGTCTCGCCCGCCGCGTCGTCGCAGAGCGTGAAGGCGAAATCCAATTTCGGCGCATCGGGCGTTGCGAACTCGTCCCAGTTTTTCGAGCGCAAACCCTCGGTCGGGCAGTCAAAGGCGATGATGGTCTTGAGCGCAACTGGGTTGACCACGCGCTTCGGGTTGCTTCCGGCCGAGAAGGCGTTGAATCGCCCCGCTCCCAGCTTCCGAAGGATGCTTTCCGCCATGATCGAGCGGGAGCTGTTGCCAGCGCAGAGAAAGAGAACGTTGAAGACGGGATCAATCATGGGCGCGAGCCTTCGGCTGTCCGCAGCAAGGGACATCGGCGGCCAGCTCCGGCTTTGGGGCGCAGCACGCGCCTTGCGGAGTTTCCGGCGTGCAGCAGGCCCCATCGGTCGTCCTGCTAGAACCGAGATCGACGCTATCACCGTAAACCGTGCTTTCGCCTGAGGTAAGGAAGGTTTCCCACGAAAGCCCTTGCGGGTCCGTGATCCAGGACTTTTCCGACTTCGCATAACAACAGGTCGTCGCGCCTTCTTCCAGCACAGGCCGGTCAGTCTGCTGCAGTCGCCCGGAAACCTCCTGCAACTCGCCCGGTGTTTCGACCTGAATGCCGAGATGATCGAGGCCGGTCTGACCGCTGCGCGTTGAGATAGCGAAGTTCGCGCGCGGATCGTCCAGCATCCACTTCGCATAGTCTGGCTTGGTGACGGTCGGTTCGGCAGCAAATAGTGTGCTGTAGAACTGGATGGATTGTGCCAGGTCATCAACGGACACGTGCACGTGCAGGCGCTTCACGGTGTGTTCCTTTCTTGGTGGTTGTGAGGGGATCGCAGGGGCCGACGCCGCAGGCGGCAGAATCGCCTTTGCAGCAATTTTTGGTCAGGTAGGCCAGTAGGTCGTTCATGGCCGCATATTCGACCGTGTAGATCAGTGAGCGGCTTTCCCGGCGAAACGTCAGGAGGCCCGCATGCTTGAGGTGGTTCAGGTGGAATGAGAGGGTTGCCGAGGGCAGCCCGAGCCGTTCGCCGATCTGACCGGCTGGAAGGCCATCAGGTCCAGCCTGCACCAGCAGGCGGAAAATATCGAGGCGGGTCTCCTGGGCGAGTGCCGCAAGGGCGGTAATTGCGTATGACATTTCCATATTTCCAATATAATGGAAATGCTCGAGCGTGTCAAGACCGTGCATAATTCCGGCGCAAAATCTTTCGTCGTTTACGACCGGTTGATTCGAGCAAACCGTGCACCGGGGATGCTCCCGGCGACGAGCCGGGCCGTCGAAGCGCCGCTGCTGTCCTCCCTCGAATTGCACCAAGAGATCGATCGAACTTACCAATTTGAAGGAGCGACCACTGTCTTCGAGCCTGTAAGGTTTCGGGCCCAAATCGAACCAACATGTTGCACGTGAAAGATTTTGGTGCGATTGAAACCGCCCGGACGCGCCCCGGCTTGTGGGTTTACGCGGATAATCGGTGCACCACGCGCGCGCTTTTGCTAGGCTGAGGCCCATGCTGAAACGCGCTGCATCCGCAACTGCACCGCCGGAGCCCCTCCCGTCAGGGACCCGCGAGCCTCCCCCCTCTGATGGCGCCGCCGGGCCAAATTTGTCGCCGATGCTGGCGCAATACAGCGCGATCAAAGCGCAAAATCCCGGTTCCCTCCTGTTCTACAGGATGGGCGATTTCTACGAATTGTTTTTCGAAGACGCGGCAATCGCCGCCAGGGCGCTTGGCATTGTCTTGACGAAGCGCGGCAAGCATGAGGGGCGCGACATCCCCATGTGCGGCGTGCCGGTCGAGCGCGCCGAGGATTATCTGAACCGGTTGATCGGCCAAGGCCACCGCGTCGCCGTCTGCGAGCAGGTCGAGGACCCAGCCGAGGCCAGAAAACGCGGCGCCAAATCCGTGGTCCGGCGCGAGGTGGCGCGCCTGGTGACGCCTGGCACCATTACCGAAGAGCTTTTGCTCGACCCCGTCCGCGCCAACAGCTTGCTCGCGGTCGCCCGAGGAGGACCGCCGGACCAATCCTATGGGCTGGCTTGCGTCGATATTTCGACCGGCGCGTTTGTCGTAGCCGAGGCTTCCGAGGCTTCCCTCGAGGCCGAGATTGCCCGCCTCGATCCGGCCGAAATCGTTGTGTCCGAGGCTCTGCTCACGGTTCCTTTCCTGGCCAGGCTCGCGCGGGAGACGAAGCTTCCGGTGACCCCGCTTGGGAGCGAAGCTAGCGCGGGGTCAAGTGCCGAGCGCCGCCTCATGGACTATTTTGGGCTTGCGACGCTGGCCGGATTGGGCGTTCTTTCCAGCGGCGAAATCGCCGCCGCCGCCGCCGCGCTTTTCTACATCGAGCGCACCCAATTCTCGGCTCGCCCGGCGTTGAGCCTGCCCACGCGTCTCTCGCGCGAGGCGCGGCTGGAAATCGATGCGGCGACACGAGCCAATCTCGAACTCACAGGCACCTTGACCGGTACAAGGGACGGCTCCTTGCTGGCAACCATCGACAAGACCGTTACGGCGCCTGGCAGCCGTTTGCTCGCCGAGCGGCTGGCGGCACCTTTGACCGCTTGTAGGGAAATCGAATGCCGCCTCGATGCCGTCGCGTTTTTTGTCGACGAACCAGGGTTGCGCAAGGCTGTGCGCGCCGGCCTCAAAGCCGCGCCGGACATGACCCGCGCGTTATCGCGCCTCGCGCTCAATCGCGGCGGTCCGCGTGATCTCGCGGCGCTGCGCGACGGAGTTGCCGCCGCCAATGCCGTCGCGGGCTTGCTGGATAAAACCGGCGGCCTTCCGCAAGAGCTTGGCCGGGCGAACGAGGCCGCCACCGAGGTGAACCCAGCGCTCGCCAATCGCTTGCGCGACGCGCTCGCCGAAACGCTACCGCAGAACCGGCGCGACGGCGGCTTCGTTCGTGCCGGCCATGACGCCGTCCTCGACGGGCTTCGCGCGCTGCGCGACGAAAGCCGGAGTGTGATCGCGGCGCTCCAGGCGCATTATGCCGATGTGGCGGGAACAAAGCAGCTAAGGCTCAAGCACAATCATTTTCTTGGCCATTTCATCGAGGTCCCGCAAGCCCAAGGCGAAAGGCTGTTGCGGCCACCGCACGACACGATGTTCGTGCACCGCCAGACCATGGCGGGCGCGATGCGCTTTTCGACCAAGGAACTCGCCGAACTGGAGGCCAAGATCGCCGCCGCCGCCGAGGAGGCGCTCGCCCGTGAAGAGACGATATTCGAGACCCTGGCCGCGCTTGTCCTTGGCAGCCAAGCCGCCCTCAAACGGCTCGCCGGCGCGCTCGCTGCAATCGATGTGGCCGCGGCTCTCGCCGAATTGGCGGAAACCTCGGACTGGACAAGGCCTGCAGTCGATGGCTCGCTTGCCTTCGAGATCGAAGCCGGCCGGCATCCCGTCGTCGAGGCGGCGCTGCGCTTGCAGGGCCAAGCCTTTGCCGGGAACGGCTGCGAGCTTTCGGGCTCTCCCGGCAAAGGCGGCCGGATCGCGGTCGTGACCGGCCCGAACATGGCCGGCAAATCGACCTATTTGCGGCAGAACGCGTTGATCGCCGTCCTTGCCCAGATGGGTTCCTTCGTCCCGGCGAAACGCGCCCACATTGGCGTCGTCGACAAGCTTTATTCGCGGGTCGGCGCGGCAGACGATCTCGCGCGCGGCCGTTCGACCTTCATGGTCGAAATGATCGAGACCGCCGCGATCCTCAACCAGGCCGGCGAACGCTCGCTTGTGATCCTCGACGAGATCGGCCGCGGCACCGCCACTTTCGACGGTCTTTCCATCGCCTGGGCGGTGATCGAGCATTTGCATGAAAAAAATCGCGCGCGGGCGCTGTTCGCCACCCATTTTCATGAATTGACGCGGCTTTCGGAAAAACTCGACCGGCTCGTCAACCTCACCGTGCGGGTCACGGACTGGAATGGCGAAGTGGTTTTCCTGCATGAGATTGTCCCAGGCGCCGCCGACCGGTCCTATGGAATCCAGGTCGCGAAGCTTGCGGGGCTTCCGGCGCAGGCGGTTGCCCGCGCGCGTGAACTGCTCGCCGAGTTCGAGGCCGCCGAGCGGGTTTCAAATGCGGACCGGCAGGCGGCCGATCTGCCCTTGTTCACGGCGGCGAGCCCGCCCGCGCCGCAACATGACGTTCTCGGGCCAGCCCTCGATGCCATCGACCCGGACGAACTGTCGCCCCGCGCCGCGATGAACGCGCTATACCTGCTGAAAAAGCTCCGCGCCGGGATTTGAGGCTGTCAGGGGGGCAATGCAAACGAGGAAGCAGCCGGTCATCGGCCGACGCGTAGGCTCGTTGGGCATTGAATAAATGATACAAATCTATTACTTGTTCACGGTCTCTGGCGAGAGCGGGCGCCGCCTTGAGGCGGTTTGCGGTCGTCAGTCTCTAGCCTCGACAGAACGTTTCCCGGCGCACGAGAAGGAACGAGTTGGAGACCCGGGCCTTCGGCGCGGACTGCCTCGGCGAGGCTTGATGTCGGCCCGGCCGGGGAATCACGTAGCCTCTTCAATGGCCGCGGCCACGTCGTTCAGAAATGAGGCGGATTGTTACCCACCTCGATCGTCAAGACTGCATCAGCCTGCAATCTCTCACTACGAGTCGGCGCTGCGACCCGGGGGACATCCTGGACGGAATGGTTACTCTTTCGACAACCGCTCCACCGGCAAAACGAAGCTCGGTCTCAAGCCGGCACGCTTGTTGACGATAGCACTTCCGCGGACGCCCGCTTGGCCGCCAGCAAGGCCCACTCCATCTTGCCGTTCCAGACCGAGGCGGTCTCCGGTCCAGTCCAATGCAGCAACCCGATCGGGGCACATAAGGCCTGACCATATGTGGTCCAGACGCCTGGTGGCCAGTAGCCCCCATCGACTCCTCGGCAGAATGGGTCATCGCCCCAGTTCTTTTCGCGGTATTCCAACGGCTCGGCGGCTTCGGCACCGAAATAGCGCACCATTGCCGCCAGCGCCGCCCCCGTCGATCGGCAACCGACCGTGCGGCAAAGCCGCTCGCCTCTGTCTCCTCGATGAATCCAACCAGCACGCCCGGCATCCCGGAAGGTGGCGAGTTGTCGGCGCAGATCCGGACTACGCCGGCGTCACTGATTGTTTGGCCGGACAACCCTACGTCGGCCCAGAACCGTCGCGGATACCGGCAGTGCACTTTGATTGCCCAACGCATCGGGGCCCGTTGCGTCAATTGGTCTCGCAGCGCCGGCAATGGTGGGTCGTAACGCAGGCGCCCCGCCAGGGCCGGCGGGATCGAGACGATGGCCCGCCACTCCGTCGCCAGCGGCGCCATCCACGGTGCTTCAGGCGGCACCGATTCGGCCATGCCGGCGAGCACCGCTGCGGCTGTTCGCGCGGCGGCAAATGACTCGGCTCTGTCCTGCGGCAAGCACGGGTCCTTCGACACCGTACGCGCGCCGGCGCGCCAGTAGACGATCGCTCCCTCGGACCAGCTCGGAAACAGTCGGACCCCGAGCACTTCCGCCAAGCCGACGATGCAATTCTGCCCCGGGGCTTACCCCCTGTCCACCGTCGTCAACGAAAGTTCCGTCGCTGAAATGGCCACTCGGCGTACGGCCACCCACGTGGTTCTGCGCCTCCAGCACCACGACATCCGCACCAGAGGCCACCAACAACCGGGCTGCGTACAAGCCCGACAGCCCACCGCCGACCACCACGACATCGCAAAATCGCTGCGTGGCCATCTGGCTCTAAAGCCGCTGCAGAAGGTAGAGGTTATTGCCGTCCGGATCCGTGACGCCGACCATGCGCGCGCCCCAGGATTGATTCTCCGGTGGACCCGCGAACGCCACACCAGCCTTGCAAAGGCTGGCGTAAAGCGCATCAACGTCGGTCACTGCGATGCTGATATGATCGATGCCGGGCGGATTGCCGAACAGGCCAAGCTCGCGACCCACCGGCGCCGGATCGGGCCGCCGCATTTGGAAGAGGAAAAGCTGCACGGGTCCCGCCGCCATCATCACCCCGCGGTCGTTTCGGTACGCCTCCGAAAGGCCGAGCTTTTCGTAGAACGCGACCGATCTCGTCAGATCGGTCGTACAGATGCCGATGTTGTCGATGCCCTGTATCATGCGCCGCCCTTGTGCAGCCCGCTATTTGGGAGGGATATTCTGATAGTAGCGGAAGAAGGTGGTCAGGTCGAACCTGGCTTTGAGCGCGACCAGCCGGTCGTAGTTGACCCCATAAGCTTCGCGCACTCGAAGGCCCTCGCCCTCATCGAGCGAATTGACGAACGGCTGCATTGCGAAGAAAGAGCCTTCGACCCAATCCAGATTGGCCGCGCTTTTGTTTGGAGAATCCCAGAAGCCGAGAATCTAGCGTGCCCAGCGCATCGAAGTCGATGCGAAAGAAGTTCGCGTCATGGGGTCGAAAAGCGCTGCGCACACTCGTTGCCGCCTCGAGCGCAACTACCGCGGGTTTTGGCGGGCCCAGTTTTGTACCGAAGTGGCGCGCCCGGAGAGATTCGAACTCCCGACCCCTAGATTCGTAGTCTAGTGCTCTATCCAGCTGAGCTACGGGCGCCTCCGGCGGGACGGTCGTCTCGGGGCCAATGGGCCGCCCCAGCCTCTCAAAATCACGCGCAGAAACCGATGCGAAACCTAGCTGCTCGGCATCCTCTTGGCAATAGAGTGTCCGGGCCCAGCAGGGCGATTTGGTGAAAGCGCAAAACCTCTTGAATGAACCGGGACAATTTGATGCAAGCGAGTCTCGCCGATTCAAGAACACGGGTGCCAAGAACATGGCCGTGGTCCGCCACTTTGCCGTTCATCGCCTGCGTGTCGTCAAGGACAAGCGAAGCTTCAAACTCAGACGTAAGCGCGCGGGATTGGACCATGATTATCTCGTGACGCCGCTGGCTTCCGTATCGCGCTTACCCGGATTCAAAACCCTGGTCGATCAAGTTGAATCGCGCGAACGTTCGCAAGCTTCGGGCAGATGCGACGATCAACGACGCCGCGGTTGCGATCCATGCGCCGAGCGCCACCCAGGCCATCGAATGCGACAGCACTTGGAGGGGTGGATAAGCATCGGCCAGCGAGAGGCGGTCGGTTGCGACAGCATACATTCCGAGCGGAAACACAACGCTCCACAACATCGGAGTGTAGCTCAGCGGAATGCGGCGGACACCATGTTTCCAAATGCCGAACATGACGAGGAGCGGAATCCACCAGGTCCCCCACGCCCAAACGGTAAAGCTGGCGCCGTCAACGAACGGTCGCAAGGTGTGCAGGAAATCCGGTCCTTGGACCAGCATAGACCCGGCATTTGCGCTGATTGCGGCCGCGCCCATGACCACCCAAAGAAGCGGGGTCATTTCTTGCGGCTCGACAAGCATGTAAGAGATCCGATAGGCGAAGTGCGTAACGAATATCCCATAAAGAACCAGTCCTATTCCCCAGAGCGCCTGAATGAGGACGAATATGGCGTTCCCGTGTTCGCTGATTGTTGCAGCCACATGGGCGCCAAGAAGTACCAAAGATTGGGCGCCTACGATAGCAAGAAGCCCGCCGCCACGAACAACCAGATCGGGCCCCCAACCAGTATTGCGGAATATCAGCAAGCCAGTACTGAAATACGCGAGGACGGCGAAGGCCGCGAGTGCCGATAACCACAACAGAAGGGGGATTATCGCAAATCCGCGCAAGGCGATCTGGACGCCGAGTACGTCTGATGCCGCAACGAACGTGAAAAACGAAAATACGAGACGCGGGTTGACAAGGTCGCTCGATAGTGCGGGACGGGCGTCGGTCATTCGTAAGATGGTGGCGAGAACCAGCCACGGATAGACAAAAAGGTTCACGCGAAAAAGCACGTCCGACAATCCACGCTGGCCCTCGGCAAACATGGCGTTCGACGTAATTCCCGTCGCCATCACAATAGCAAAGCAGCCTGGATCGAGGGCAGAGACCTCGCGAGCGGTCCAGGCAAGGAAGATGCGGAAGAGATTAGGAATGCGTCTTTCAGGCGGTCGAGAATGCACTCCGGCGCTCCTGCTGGATCCGTATAGAACGCCCGTCGAGCCAGCATGGAATGAACGCTCTGGCCGCCGCACATTCGCTTGCCGCCGCGCCTCGACCGGGGTGAACTGCGCGCGGCGGCGTCAGGATTTTCACGGGTTTTTTGCTGGACTTGGGATCAAACCTCCCCTATTAACGTACAAGCTACTGACATATTGCGAGACATTGTGCTATGAGGATTTTCTCAGGGATGAGACGGCTTGCCGTGCTCAACCGGTGTCGCGGAAGCGCTCGGCCTCTTCGAGATCGACGCTGACGAGCCCACTCACGCCGCGGCCACGCGGCCGCTTCGCTGGGAAAATTGGCTAGAGCTTGTCGCAAAAAAGTTGCTGGCCTTTTTCGCTCAGGACATGCTCTAACTTTGATTTTGAACTAGCTTTATCGATTCTATTTGATCGGCACATGCTCTAGCGTCTTTGACTTTCGTCCGAAAGCTTCAGCTTGCTGCTCTGATCTCAGAAGAGCGCGAACCGCCCCGGCGCCGGACGTCGGCAAGTACAAGTTGAGTGGCAGAAGGCTCTGGACGTTCAGCAGAACAATGTAGGCCGTGGTGTGCTGGTACAACGCTTGGTTTTCAAACGAATTAAAATTGCTCACCGGAATGCCGGCGTTGAATGTGCCTTGGAGGCACTGGTTCGCGAACTGCTCATACGGACCCGCACCCGTCGCAGCACCTTCGTTCGAGAGGTGCTTGGCACCAGCTATGCCCGCAGTCAGCTTGAGCGGCGGGTATGGCCACGAAGCTGGATAGAGCGTCGTGATCTCGTCCAGCATACTGATGTTCCAGGCATGCGGCACAATGTCGATGTTGTTCCAGACGTTCATGTTCCAGACCTGGTAGGGAAGGTTCGTCGAGCCGATCGGCGCGAACACAGAGGAAAAGAATGTCCCGAAATCGGCGTTACCCGGCGTCGGACCGGCGGTCGGGTACACATAGACCGCGCCCCAATTCGACTTCGACACGCTGAACTTGCCGGCGGCGGGATTGAAGAGTGCCAGCGCGAGCGTTGGCGCAAGAGCGCCGCCTAGACTGTGGCCGCAGAAGATGAGGGTCGCCTGCTGCGTCTCGGACGCCGGGAGCGACTTCAGAAAATTTACGAGGGTCTGGTTGGTGTTCTGCAGCGTGTCGATCATGGCCAAGAGGTTGAGCACGCCCGTCCCCGTACCGGCCGAAATACAGGGTTTTAGGCCGGGCGGCGGCTGCTGGCTAAATACATTACTCCATGAGTACGTGTATTGGACGAGCTCGTCCTCTTCGTCTTTATCGTAGGTCGAGTTCGGGTTCGTTCCCGCAATGCAAACAACGTAGACCGTTTGATCCGCGTTGGCCGCAACGTACATCGTGTTGTCAGAATAACTTGTGTTGCTTGGGGTGTTCTCGAATACCACCGGACCCCACACCGTTGCCCATTGGCCGATGCAGTTCACCATATTGGAATCACTGAAAAATGTATTGAGCGTGGAGTTGAGCGCCCCAGCCACAACGTCCGGCATGCCTTGCTGCGCGTCCTCGGCGCCGGTCATCGACGCCAAGGAAAAGGCTTGTTGCCAGAGGTCAAACGTCCCAGTCATGATTTTACTCCTGTGACAATAATCAGATATTGAATATCGTATCATAGATACCGTCAATTGTCAATCATTAATAGACACTTTGAATCAGGTGGCCTGGTAGCGATGCGATATACGTTCCAGAACCCCGCCGCCGCCCCCATGCGGAGGAACGCTACAACAAACGCCGGCGTTGTGCCGGCAACGCGGTCGATCCGCAAGCGACGAAGGCGCCGACGATCACCGCCGCGACGAACTCGCTCAGGACGAAACGAATGGCTGGCGTCCGCCTCAGTCAAGACTAAGCCAGAAACATCTAAACTATCGAAATATTGTAGGAATACAGCGCTAGGATTCCCGCTGGAGCAACTCGGCTTGCCGCGGTTAACCCGTGTCGCGAAAGCGCTCGGCCTCTTCGAGATCGACGCTGACGAGCTGGCTTACGCCGCGCTCGGCCATGGTGACGCCAAAGAGGCGGTTCATCCGCGCCATGGTGATCGGATTATGGGTGACCGTAATAAAGCGCGTCTCGGTCTTGCCGCGCATATTGTCGAGAAGATCGCAGAAGCGCTCGACATTGGCGTCGTCAAGCGGCGCATCGACTTCGTCGAGAACGCAAACCGGTGCCGGATTGGTGAGAAAGATCGCGAAGATCAACGCCATCGCGATCAGCGCCTGTTCACCGCCCGACAGAAGCGTCATGACCTGCGGCTTTTTACCTGGGGGCCGGGCGAGGATTTCGAGCCCGGCTTCAAGCGGATCGTCGGATTCGATCAGTTGGAGCTCGGCCGAGCCGCCGCCGAAAAGCGTGGTGAACAGCTCGCTGAAATGCGCATGAACGGCATCGAACGCGCCAAGGAGCCTGTCGCGGCCTTCCTTGTTCAAACTTTGAATCGCCTGGCGCAGCCGCCGGATTGCCTCGGTCAGATCGGCATGCTCCGTGGAAAGATTGGACTTGGAGGTTAGGATTTCGTTCAATTCTTCTTCAGCCCGCAGGTTGACGCCGCCAAGCCGCTCGCGGTCGTCTTTCAAGCCGTCGAGCCGCTTCTCGACTTCCCCCGCGAGTGGGAGACAGTCTCCTGGCGCGACATGGGCAAGATTAAAAAGTTCGGCCTCCGTGCAGTCAAGCTCGGCCGCGATCATATGCGCGATCTCGCCACGGCGCGCCCGCGCCGCCTCGACCCTGGCCTCGCTCCGGGCTCCTTCTTCCCGCGCCGCGCTCATCGCGGCGAGCGCCTCGCGCGCGGCGCGATCCGCCCCGGCAAGACGCGACTCGGCCTCGGCCCGATGGTCGGCCGCCTGCTTGCGCGCTTCCTCGGCCGCTTCGATTTGGCGCATCAGAGTTTGGCGGGCGGCCAGAAACAGATCCGGCGCCTCGGCGAGTCTTCGCAGCTCTTGCGCGGCTTCCTCGCGCCGCGCTTCCAGCGCGCTGATTTGTCCGCCCGCGCGATCGCTGCGGGCATGCCAGGATTGGCGCTCTTCCTCAATGCCGCGAAAACGCTTTGCGCGCGTCTCGGCGTCGCGCAGGTGCGCTTGCAGTCCAGCGCCGGCCTCGGCCACCGCGGCGCGATCGTGCGCCGCCGCCGCGCGCGCCATATCGAGCCGCGCGGTCAGCTCCGAGGGCGTGTCCAATTGGGCGAGCGCCGTTTTGGCTTGCGCTTGCTTTTCGCTCGCTTCGTCGCGCGCGCCATCGAGGCGGAGGAGGGCTTCTTCGAGCGCCGAGAGCCGCGCGGTGGTCGCGGCCTTGTGCTTTTCCGCCGCGGCTTTTTCCGCGCGCGCCGCCTCCACCTTGCGCAGCGCTTCCTTGTGT
The DNA here is from genome assembly GCA_050728655.1 of Methylocella sp. Taxonomy (GTDB): domain Bacteria; phylum Pseudomonadota; class Alphaproteobacteria; order Rhizobiales; family Beijerinckiaceae; genus Methylocapsa. The sequence goes on along the minus strand of JBOHJQ010000043.1, from coordinate 7,441 downwards.
GCCTGGCGTGCTTCGGATTCGGCGGCGGCCGCGGCGACAAGAGCGATTTGGGCTCGCTCGGCATCTGCTTTCAAGACGCTGGTGGCGCCGCGCGCGGCCTCTGCTTCGATCGCGAGATCGCCGAGGCGGTTTTTTTCGGCGAGACGCCGCGCGGCGGGAGTAGGGGCTTCAGTGGCTTGCGTGAAACCGTCCCAGCGCCACAGATCGCCTTCCTTCGAGACCAGCCTTTGGCCGGGTTTCAGCAGCGCCCGCAATGCGGTTCCTTCGGCCCGCGCGACAATGCCGATCTGGTTCAGCCTCCGCGCAAGAGGGGCTGGCGCCGTGACGAGCCTCGACAGCGCTTCGATGCCAGGCGGCAGAGCGGGATCGTCCGAAGCATCGGTCCTTGCCCAATGCGCGGGCGAAGCGGGATTGGTCGAGGCGTCGAGATCGTCGCCGAGCGCCGCGCCGAGCGCCGCCTCATAGCCTTTCGCGACGCTGATCTCCTCGGTGACCGAAGGCCAAACGCCGCCAGTTCCGGCGTTCAGCAATTTGGATAATGTCGCGACTTGCGTTTCGAGAGTTTGCGCCTTGCGTTCCGCATCTGCCATCGGAGCCCGGGTTTTTAATTCTTCGGCACCGGCCTCGGCATGGCGGGCCTCGGCGAAGGCCAGTTCACCTTCGCGCGTTTCGCCCGCCGCGATGGTTTTGTCGAGCGCCGCCTCCAAAAGCCCGAAATTCACGCCGTCCGGAGAACCGGAAATAAGCGCGTCGCGTTCCTCCTTCACCGTTTCGGCTTCGGCTTCGAGCCGCGCCGCGCGGGCCGCTTCTTCCAGGATTGCCGCCTCTAGCGCCGCGCGCCGCGCCTCCACCGCTGCCCTTGTGTCCTGCGTCCCGGCGAGCGTCGTTTCCGTAATCGCGAGAGCCGCTTCGGCGACCGCTAGCCGGCCGCGCAGGCACTCGATTCCGGCGTCGTCCGCGCCGCTGCCCGCAAGCTCGGTTGCCTCCTGTTCGAGTCGCACGAGAGCGCCTGCCGCGTCGTCGATCAGAGCCGCCTCCCGGGCAATATCGCTCGCCGTTTGCGCGATCCTGTGTTCCAGTTCGGCGGCGCGGCTCTTCGCGCGCCTTTCTTCGCCATCCAGCGTCTCGTTTGCAAGAACGAGCCTTTGCAATTCGGCGCCGGCCCCGGCTTCGATGCCGCGCAATCCCGGCAACTCTTCCGCGGCGACCGCTTGCCGCAGGGCTGCCTCAGCCTGGGCCCTGGTTCTTTCCGCGACGTCGCGCAGGTCGGCTTCGAGTTTGGCTTCCGCCGAGTGAAGCGCGCTCGCCGCCGCACCCTGGTTGATCAGGGCAAGCAGGGCTTCGTTGCGCCTGATCTCGCCCGCGAGTCCACGGTAGCGCGCCGCTTGGCGCGCCTGCCGCTTGAGGCTCTCGGCCTGGCTATCGATCTGCCGCAAAATATCGTCGAGGCGAACAAGATTGTCCTCCGCCGCCTTGAGACGCAGCTCGGCCTCGTGGCGGCGGGAATGCAGCCCGGCGATGCCTGCGGCTTCCTCGATGATCCGGCGACGCTCCTGCGGCTTCGCGGCAATGATCTCGCCGATCTGGCCTTGCCGCACCATCGACGGCGAGCGCGCGCCGGTCGAAGCGTCGGCGAACAGCAATTGAACATCGCGGGCGCGCACCTCGCGTCCGTTGACCCGGTAGGTCGAGCCAGAATCGCGCTCGATGCGGCGGGAAACCTCGATAATCTCGCCATCGTTGAAGCTTGCTGGTGCCGCGCGATCGCTATTGTCGAGGTAGAGAACCACCTCCGCCATGTTGCGCGCCGGCCGGTCGCCGCCGCCGGAAAAAATCACATCGTCCATGCCCGACGCGCGCATGCTTTTCGACGAGCTCTCGCCCATGACCCAGCGCAGCGCCTCGACGAGGTTCGACTTGCCGCAGCCGTTCGGCCCGACAATGCCGGTGAGCCCCGGCTCGATCAAAAATTCGGCCGGCTCGACAAAGGTCTTAAAGCCCGCGATGCGGAGCTTTGTCAGTTTCATGGCCCGGCCCTTGTGCCGCGTACCCGCTTTTGGATCATTTGTTATTATTCGACAGAGCTTCCTAGCTTTTGGTTAACCACTCGCGCTCGGCCGGCAAGCAGAACCAAATGCCGCATGAGTCGGTAACTTAAATTAGGGCGCGAAGGCGTGGGCAAGCGCAAGGCTTTGCGTTGATTTTTCTGTGAAAACCGTGCAGCTCAGGGTGGCGATAGACATGGCGGACGGTCTGGCTACATCAAGCGCTTCTGGCGCCTACAAGGAGCCTGAGCGGAGCGGCAAAACACGCTGGTCGGCATGCCGATACCCTTGCCGCCCGCTCGCCGTTCAACGGCGAAATTCAAAGCGCAACGATTGCCCACCGATAAAGACGACTTTCCCAATCCAATAGTGCGCTTCAGGCGATCCCGCCCGCCAAAAGTCCATCCTCGCGGACCGGCCTCGTTTCAGGTGAAACATTCTGGTAAGATCAAGGGCCAATGTTGAGAAAAACGCAAGGAGCCGCGCGCGATGGAAAGAGGACCATGGGGATCCGATCCGGCCGCCGACCACGCGAATGTCATTGCTTCGCCCGCGGTGATTTTTGCGGGAGTTCTTGCGCTGGGATTCATTCTCGATTGGCTTTGGCCCGCGTCGTTCCTGCGTGAGGGCTGGAGCTTTCTGCTAGGCTTCGCTATCATTTTCATCGCGGTCAACATCAAGACCTTTGCCGTGCGGGAAATGGTCCGAATCAAAACTAACCTCAACGTCCGCAAGCCGACGACTGAAATCGCAACCGAGTGGCCGTTCAGCGTGAGCCGCAATCCAATTTATGCCGGCATTGTCCTGCTCAACATCGGCATCGGCTGCATCGTCAATTCCTTCTGGATTGTTCTCCTTTCCGCCGGGCTTGCGGCGGCATTACAAAAAGGCGTGATCGAGCCTGAAGAGGCCTATCTCGATCAAAAATTTGGCGCCAAATATTTGCGCTACAAAGCCAAGGTCCGGCGCTGGATCTAAAATCCCGTCTCGCTGCGCGGCTTTCAGCTTGGCCACCATCGAGCCCGTTTATAACCAGCAGGGTTTTTGATGCCGCTGCGCGGAACGATCAGCCGCCGTCTCTTTCTCGGCCATACGCTGGCCAGCGTGTTGGCGCTTCCCGCGCGGGCGGAGCTGCCCCGCCCGCAGGACGGGTTCCGTATCCTCGAGGCGCGGGAGGCCAATTTGAGCCTTCTGCCCGAACCTGCATCTCCAACCGCCGTCTGGGGCTATAATGGCGAAGTACCTGGGCCGCTCCTGCGTTGCAACAAAGGCGAGGAGGTCAAAGTAAGGCTTGTCAACAAGCTCGCCCAGCCAACGAGCCTTAACTGGCACGGCGTGCGGATCGTCAATGCGATGGACGGCGTCGCCGGCCTGACGCAAGAGCCGGTCCCGCCTGGCGGCTCTTTCGATTACCGTTTTACCCCTCCCGACAGCGGGCTTTATTGGTATCATCCGCACGCCATGCCGTTCATCGGCGAGCAGCTTGGCCACGGGCTTTATGGCGTCATGATCGTCGACGAGCCGGAGCCGCCCCCGGCCGACCGTGACATGCTTGTCGTTCTCGCCGATTGGAAGCTCGATGGCAAAGGCCAACTCGCCGAATGCAACGCCGCCGCGGGGGCGGACCGAACCGGGGCGCTCGTCACCCTCGACTCGCGCGCGGTTCCGGTCGAGGAAACCCTGCCGCCTTCATCGCGCGTGCGGCTGCGCATCCTGAGCGCGGTCGATACGCGGCTGATGGTGATCGCGTTCAATGGGGCAAGACCCTTGATCCTCGCGGTCGACGGTCAGCCGTGCGAGGCCTTCGAGCCTGTCCGGCAGACGATTCCGCTCGCACCCGGCGCGCGTTTCGATGTCATGCTCGACCTTCCCGGGGACGCTGGAGCGGATGCGAATGTGACGCTGCTTGGAGATAATGAGCCAGACCGTGTTCTTCTCGTATTCAAGACCGCGGGAGAAAAGCGCCATCCCTTGCCGCCGGTCGCCTCGCTGCCGCAAAATCCGCTACTGCCTAGCGAGATCAAACTCCAGGCGTCGCGTAAAGTCGACATTTCGATCGAGGCCGTCGCCGGCGTGGGAACCTTGCCGGTCCCGGCGGCGGCGCAAGATCGCCCATTATGCTGGCAGCTAAATGGGAAGCCATTCACCGGATTTACGGTGGCCCCGTTGTTTTCGGTCAGACGCGGGACCCCGGTAACGCTCGGTTTTGTGAACCATGCTGCCTTCGTGCAGCAAATGCATGTGCATGGCCACGCGATGCGGCTCCTGCACGATCTCGACGATGGCTGGGAACCCTATTGGCGCGATTCCGTCCTCGTTCCCGCAGGCAAGACCAAACATGTCGCCTTCGTCGCCGACAATCCGGGCAAATGGGTGATCGAATGTCTGATGGCGGGACGCCAGGCCAGCGGGATGGTGACATGGTTCGAAGTCAGATAAGCGAAATCACGTCAATCGCGGGCGGGTCGCACGCGCTTGACGAAAACACTGACGATCATGGCATGCGCTATGTGTTCCGCCATGCATTGGTAGCCAAGATCGTTGAGATGGAAATTGTCGCCCGCCAGCAAATTTAAATTGGCCCTGGTCTGGGCGATGAACCGCATCGCATCGTAGCGGCGAACGTAAAGAATATTTTCCTCGGCCGCGATTTTCTGCAAGCTGGCGCGTATCGCGACATAATTTTCGTCCCGGGCGAGGCGCACGGTATATTGCACCCCGACGAGCACGACGTCGACCCGGTTCTCCTTCAGCCAGCGGATCGTCGAACGCACGGTGTCCTCGAAATCCCGCGGCGGGATCCGGGCGAGCGCGTCATTGGTGCCCAGCTGCCAAAGAACGAGATCCGGATTCCTAAGCGCGACCTCGCTTTTGATTCGCTCGGCCGTGTCCTCCGCCATTTCGCCGGAGACGCCGCGGTTGAGGATCACAATGTCGACGCCCTTGAGGGCATGTTCGAGGATCGATTCGAGCTGCGAGGGATAGCTCATGTCCTTCGTCGAGGCCCCGTACCCAAGCGTCGAGGATGAGCCGATCGCAAGAATTCGCACTTTCTCGCCCTTTTGCAGGGCTTGGGTCACGTTGGGGAGCGTGGCCGGGGCGGCGATGTCCGTCGCCGGCACGTCGCATGGCGGGCTCATCGGCGGCACGACGGGCGCGGCGGTGTCCTCCGCGCGGGGAGCCGGCATTAGCGGCATCAAGAGGCAGGCTAACGCTACGGCAAAAGCGGCCTGTTTGGCAAAGCCGCCCGCAATCTTTCGCGCCATTCCGCCGCCCATGCGATGAAACCCATAAGGAGAACACCCAAGATAACGAAGAATGCGTCGGATGCAACATGTCCGCCATAGACGAGACGGAAGACTTGACCGGTCAGACTGAGAAGAGACAGGGCGCGGGACAGACGCTTGAGCGTCCGTCGCTTATCAAGGATTATACGGTTTCTGGCATGCGGCGGATAGCAGCGTGGCGGCGGACGGCCGCCCTCCTATCAATCCCAACCGATTCACATGATTGAACGGCTTTCGAGACGGACGCTGACCCCGGGGACTTTCGGGTTCCGGCGCAAACAGTGTATAGTTTGGAAAGGAAATATGAAATATGTGCCCCGGTCCATCGGCCAAGCAAGTGCCGATCCCATTGGCGTCTGCGAGCGGCAATTCGAGAATATCGATGCGAGCGGGCAGGCGCCGCCGATTCGAAGCCGCGGCCCGAATGGCGGGCTTTGCGGCCCGGAAACTTGGACCTGGGAACATGAGGAACGAGCTGAAAACCAGCTTGTCGAACGGGGGACTGACTGATTCGCGCGGTGCCGCGGGCTGCTCGCCCAAATCAGGTCTCCTGAATCATTGCATCTGGCTGCCATGTGGAGGCGGCCGCGCAAGCAGAAAATCGAACGGGGGGCGGGAGCGGTGAAGATCCTAGCGGGCAACTCCAATCGGTCGCTGACGGATGCAATCGCGGCGTATCTCGGGGTGCCGCTGACCAAGTGTCAGGTTCGCCGTTTCGCCGATATGGAGGTTTTCGTCGAGATTCAGGAGAACGTGCGCGGCCAGGATACTTTCATCGTTCAGTCGACGTCGTATCCGGCGAACGATCATCTGATGGAAGTCCTGATCATGACCGACGCGTTGCGGCGCGCCTCGGCAAGGCGAATTACCGCGGTCATTCCCTACTTCGGCTACGCAAGGCAGGATCGCAAGCCCGGTCCGCGCACGCCTATTTCGGCCAAGCTCGTCGCCAACCTCATCACCCGCGCCGGTGCCGACCGGGTTCTCACGGTGGACCTCCACGCCGGCCAAATCCAGGGCTTCTTCGATATCCCAACCGACAATCTTTACGCCGCGCCCGTCCTGGTCCGGGACATCAAGGACCGGCTAAAACTCCATAACGTCATGGTGGTATCGCCCGATGTCGGTGGCGTGGTGCGTGCCCGCGCCTTGGCAAAACGCATCGGCGCGCCGCTCGCCATTGTCGACAAGCGGCGCGAACGCGCAGGCGACTCGGAAGTCATGAATATTATCGGCGACGTTGCCGGCAAGACCTGCATCCTGGTCGACGATATCGTCGATTCTGGGGACACGTTGTGCAACGCCGCCGACGCCATGCTGCGGGACGGCGCGCAGGTGGTCTATGCCTATATCACGCACGGGGTTCTTACCGGCGGAGCTGTGGCGCGAATCGCCGCCTCGCGGCTCGAGGAATTGGTTCTTACCGACACCATCCAAGCGACCGAAGCGATCCGGGTTTCCAACAATATCCGAGTAGTTTCGATCGCGCCCTTGATCGGCGAGGCAATCGCTCGAATCGCCAAGGAAGAAAGCGTTTCAAGCTTGTTCGACTGAGCGGGCGCGTGAAGGGACCAGTGGTTTATTTCCACCGATTTGAAAGGATTTACGGATTCGCCGTTGTCGTAACATCAACGTTGAAGGCGATCATGCCGATCAAGACGGCGACATCAAATTGATCCGCTACCGCTTATTCGACACGCTCGCGCGTCCCTTGTTGTTCAGGCTCGATCCCGAGCATGCGCATGAATGGGCGATTCGGGCACTTAAAGTTTTGCAAACTCTTCCCCGGCTGCCGGCCACGCCAGACGACCCTCGTCTCGCGGTCTGCGCTTTCGGTCTCGATTTTCCTAATCCGCTTGGGCTCGCGGCGGGATTTGACAAGAATGGCGAAGTCGTCGATGCGCTCCTGCGTCCGGGGTTCGGCTTCGCCGAAGTAGGTACGATCACGCCGCGCCCGCAGGCCGGTCAATCGCGTCCGCGCCTCTATCGCCTCACCCGCGATCAAGCAGTGATAAACCGTCTCGGCTTCCCAAGCCAGGGGCATGCGACCGTCCACGCCCGCCTTGCCTTGCGCGCGCAAAAGCCTGGAATCGTCGGGATCAATCTCGG
>JBOHJQ010000042.1:0-27534 GCA_050728655.1 Methylocella sp. | reverse complement strand
ATATTGCCACCGCAAGGACCCCCCCCCCCCCGCAAAATTTTTATTCCAGGGCGGCCTTCGGAGGTTTCCACGAGGCAAGGGAAACCTTTCGGCCCAATCCGGCCAAAGAAAACCCGTGACCGTGACATATCCGCCATATCGCGGCGCATGTTTCTCCGTTACAAATTGGAAACATCGCCAACTCGTTTTCGATTCGGTCCTCACATGTCTTTTCTCACCCGCCGCACAATCATCGCCGGAGCGTCCGCTTCCGCCGCAGCCACCCTCGCTGGATGCGTCGGCACGAACCCCAATCCCTCGCTAAATGCCGCCGCGATTCCGGCCGCGCCGGCGAACACCGCCATGGCGGACGCCGTTGAGCCGCAATACAGCTCGATCTATGCGGAGGCCAAAGACGGCGCTTTCACCGTCCCCGCCGTCGAATTCTCGCGGGTCGATCGGGCGTTTTTGCGCCAGAACGTCAGCTATGGCACTACGGAAGCGCCGGCCACGATCGTGATCGATCCCGCCAATCACTTTCTCTACCGTGTGGAGGGCGGCGGAAGAGCCACCCGCTATGGCGTCGGTGTCGGACGCGACGGATTCCGCTGGACGGGGGAGGCGAGGATCAAGAGCAAGCAGGAATGGCCCGACTGGTATCCCCCTCGGGAGATGATCGAGCGTAGGCCCGACCTCCCGCCAAAGATGGTCGAGCTGCAAAGCGGGGAGGGCATGCATGGCGGCCCCGCCAACCCGCTCGGCGCCCGCGCCATGTATCTTTGGCAAGGGAACAAGGATACATATTTTCGCATCCATGGCACGAATGAGCCCTTTACGATCGGGACGAGCGGATCCTCCGGCTGCATTCGCATGTTCAACCAGGACGCAATGGATCTCTATCAGAAAACGCCGATTGGCGCGCGGGTCGTGGTACTCCCATCGCCGGGGGCCATCGCGGTCAAAGACACGCGCGCCTGAGCTTGCGAATTATCTCTGGCAGCCGCCGCAATAAAACGTGGCGCGGCCCGATTGCGTGATCCGCCCGACCTTGCCGCCGCATCGCGCGCAGGGCTCATGCTGGCGACCGTAGACACGAAAACTGTGCTGAAAATAGCCGAGCGCGCCATCGGTCTTGCGATGATCGCGCAGCGACGACCCGCCCGCCGCCACCGCCTCCTCGAGGACTTCGCGAATAACGCGCGCCAGGCGCGTTGCCCGCGCGCTTGGCGTGCCAGCCTTGCGCGCGAGGCTTCCGGCGGCGCGGCGCGGCGACAGGCCGGCGCGATGCAAAGCCTCGCAGACATAAATATTGCCAAGACCGGCGATCAAGCTCTGATCGAGGAGCGCGGCTTTGAGCGAATTTGTCTTCCCAGCAAGAAGCCTGGCCAGGGCGTTTCCGTCGAATTCGTTGCCGAGCGGTTCTATTCCAATGTTTTTGAACAGCAGATGCGCGGCGCATTCCAGACGTGGGATCAACTGCATGAAACCGAAGCGGCGCGGATCGTTGTAAACGATTCGCGCGCCGGTCGAGAGATCGAACGTGACATGATCGTGCAGGAAATTTTTCGCCGCCACGCGCGGCACCAGCGCGCAGCGATTCCCGCTCCCCGCTTGTTCGATGCGGAAAGATCCTGACATGCCAAGGTGCATGACGAGGATTTCCGCGCCGTCGAGATCGGCGATGAGATATTTGGCCCGCCGCCGGATCGCCTCAACGCGTTGGCCAGTGAGGCGCTCCGTGAAACGCTCCGGAAACGGAAACCGCAGATCCCGCCGCCGCTGCTCGACCGCGACAAGCCGCGCCCCGACCATCGCGGCCTCTAGCCCCCGGCGGACGGTTTCGACTTCGGGCAGTTCCGGCACTTGTCGGCATCCGTGTTTTGGACCATGACAGGTGCGCCGCAATTGCCTTGCCGGTCAACCGAAATTGGCGGCAACCCGCAGCGGCATCGCTGGCGTGGCCGCGGAACGGCGCCGAATGAGGCAAATATGGGGCGTTCCAAAAGAGCCGGCTTCTCGCCCGCGCCGGCGTTCTTCATGATTGGAGAATGATGGTTTCGAATGGAAATAATCGTGGCCGTGATCGCAGTGTCGTACCGCCTGAACTTGCCCAAAAGGCCTGTAACATTTTGAGATTATCCTCTAGCGTGGGGATACGGCTGATGCTCTTATCCAGGGGTGCTTGCCAATAACTTCCCAGGGCGGCTTGCATGTTGACCCGGCGCGATGGTTTGAAACTGACATTGGCTCTCGCCGCGGGTTTCGGCGCGCTCGTCTAGGCGTGACATGGAATGGCTGAACCCTCACATTGCGGCGGTCCCATCTAACGCCATGGGGCTGCTTGGAATCCTGGCCGGCCTCGGGGTTCTCATATGGCTGGCCTACCGGGGCTGGAGCGTTCTGCTGGTTGGGCCGGCCGCGGCATTGCTTGCCGCCGCTTTCGCGGGCGAGCCGCTACTCGCGAGCTGGACGCAAACATTCATGGCGGCGGCGGCGCGCTTCATCGCGCAATTCTTCCCCTTATTCCTGCTCGGCGCGCTGTTTGGCAAGCTGATGGACGACAGCGGTTCCGCGCTCGCCATCGCGCGCGCGCTCGCCGGGCGGTTGGGCCGCGAGCAGGCGATCCTTGCCATCGTGCTTGCCGGCGCATTGCTCACTTACGGCGGGGTCAGCCTGTTCGTCGCTGCTTTTGTCGTGGTACCCGTCGCTGAGGCGTTATTTCAGGAGGCGGATGTCCCACGCCGTTTGATCCCAGCCTCTGTCGCGCTCGGCGCCTTCAGCTTCACGATGACTGCGTTGCCGGGCACGCCAGCAATCCAGAACGCGATTCCGATGCCCTATTTCGGCACTACTCCGTTCGCGGCGCCAGGCCTCGGGCTGATCGCCGCCGCAATCATGCTGGGCTTCGGCCTTTGGTGGCTAAGGCGCGTCGAAAGCGCCGCGCGCCGGGCTGGCGAGGGCTACGGCGCGAAGCCAATCGGTTCGACGCGCCCCGATGATCAGCTCGTGCGGGAGCGCGCCGTCATCACTGACACCTTCGACCCCGCCGAGGTCGCGCATGGGCACCGCGACGCTGGCGGGCCGCCTTTCTGGATCGCGGTGCTGCCGATGCTTGTCGTGATAGCCGTCAACCTTAGCATGAGCATTCTGGTGCTGCCACGCCTTGACTCAGAGTTTCTCGCCGAGCCGCGATTTGGGCCAACCTCGCTCGCCGCCGTGGGCGGCATTTGGTCCGTGGCGACCGCGCTGCTCGCGGCGATTGTGGTCCTGGTAGTTTTGAACCGGCGGCGGCTTCCGGCGTTGCGCGAGACCATGGACGCGGGCGCCAATGCCTCTGTGCTGCCGGCGCTGAACACCGCCAGCATGGTGGGTTTCGGCGGCGTGGTGGCAGCTTTGCCGGCCTTCGCGGGCGTGCGCGACGCGCTCCTGGCGGTTCCCGGCGGACCGCTGGTCTCAGTCGCGGTGGCGACCAATGTGATCGCCGGCATCACAGGTTCGGCCTCCGGCGGCTTGATGATCACGCTGAATGCCTTGGGCGAGACCTATGTGCAGATGGCCGCGGCGGCAGGCATCGATCCGGCGCTCATGCACCGTGTGGCCGCCATCGGTTGCGGTGGGCTGTCCAGCCTGCCGCACAACGGTGCGGTGGTGACGCTATTGTCGATTTGCGGCGCCACGCACCGCGGCAGCTACCGCGAGATTGCGATGGTCATGCTTGCCGGCACGCTGCTCGCGCTGATGGTCATCATCCCTCTGGGCAAGATCGCCGGGTCGTTCTGAACGCCTTAGGGCTCGATGAGTAACTGCGCGCCCATCACATGCATATGGTGAGTAGAAGCGGTGGGCCAAGGGTAAGGGCAGTGGCTACGAGGGCGGCGATGAGCGTCCAGGTGACTGCCCAATGCAGGAACGCGCCGGTCGGGCCGAAAACGGGGTCAGGGCCAGCCCGGGCGATGTCGCGCCACATCCAGCTGATCGCGATCAGATGCGCAAGGAGCACCACGGCAAGCGCTAGCCGCAGGGCGCCGGCCGACCAGGCAAAAACGCAGCCGATCGCGTGGAGAGCGTAGAGAGCAACCAGCGCGCTGCACCAGACGGCGAACCCCGCCGTAAGCCACCAGAGGCGCCTCGGTGCTACCGGACGCTCACTCACGGTCGAGCCCCCAGCATCGGCACAAGCGCGGGCAGAGCGAGGACAAGGCCCATCGCAATGGCTCCTGTGACCAAGGTGTATTCGAGCCATAATCGCGTGAGGCGTAGATCCAGCACCCGCCGGGGCGCAATGAAGCCGGCACCGAGGCGCAGGAAGTTGCTGACGAGGAAGAGGAGGCCGATACCGGCGTGAAGAGCCACATAGCCGAGCAGTGCCGCCGCTGTCGCGCCGAGCGCATGCTCGCGCGGATGCGGCGCGACACCGGCGATTAACCCGACAGCTGCGGCAATAGCCACGAGAAGCGCGAGCACGGCAAGACCGATCCAGCCGTTCGCCCTGCCACCGGCGGCAACCGCTCGCAGCGATCCGTGCGCCGCCGCAGCGGCTACGGCGAGAGTCGCGACTGCGACGAGGGCGAGCATGCGGCTCGGCTCGGGTGCGATCGCCGCGGGCCAATTCGGCGCTGCGATCCAAAGATAGAAAGTTCCGAACAGCAACGATGTGAACAGAGTGCCGTCGGCGAACAGCGTGCAGATTAGCGCCAACCACGCTGGCGCTTCGGCCACTTCGGTATGAGGCGGCAGATTGACGCCATGGCCGACGGGCAACGGGCCGTAGTCGCGCGCGAGACCGGCGCTCTGCCCGGCGAACACGAACAGGCCCATGGTCAGCAGCGCAAGGGCGAGCGACAGCAGGTAGAATTTGAACAGCATCGCCAGGACCGCCGCCCCGGTGGCGATGGCGGTGCCGAGAGGCAGGTAGGTCGGGCGCGGCAGCACGATCAGTTGATCCGGCACGCCAGACGTCATATGCACGCCCAATGTCTCCTGCCAGCCGTTGCGCGTGAAGCCGAGATAACCTTCGCCGCGCGCCAGCGACAGTGCGAGATCACCAGGGGCGATCGGGTCGGTCGGGGTTGTTCCTAGATGCGGGATCGAGGCGAAGGCATATGGTGCCGGCGGGATCGGCATGGCCCATTCCAGCGTGGGCGCGTCCCAGGGATTGCGCCGCACGCGACGCCCGTAGCGCAACTGCACGAAGATGTCGATCACCACAAGCGCAAAACCGATCGTCATGACGAACCCGCCCACCGAGGACAGCAAGTTGAGCCAGTTCCAGCCTTCATTGCCCTGATAGGTATAGATGCGACGGGGCATGCCGAGCAGACCGGTCAGGTGCATCAAGAAGAAGGTTAGGTTGAATCCGACGAAAACCAGCCAGAACGCAGGCACCGACAGCCGGTACACGGCCGTGCGTCCGGTCAGCAACGGCAGCCAGTAATAGAACGCCGCAAGCATCGGGAAGGCGAGGGCGCCAGCCACTACATAGTGCATGTGGGCGACAACGAAATAGGTGTCATGGGCCTGCCAGTCGAACGGCACCATGGCGAGCATGACGCCCGTCAGGCCGCCCATCACGAAGACGAAGAAGAAGCCGAAAACGTAAAGCATCGGCACGCTCCAGCGTGGTCTGCCGTGCGCCAGCGTGGCAAGCCAGGCGAAGATCTGTACTGCTGTCGGCACCGCGACGATCGCCGAGCCCGCGGAGAAGAAGGCGAGCGCGAGATGCGGGATGCCCACGGTGAACATGTGGTGCACCCAAATGCCGAAACTCAGGAAGGCGAGTGCAATGATCGCGACGACGATCGCCCGGTAGCCGACCAGCGGCCGGTTGGCGAAGACCGGGATGATCGTCGACAGCACGGCGGCCATAGGCAGGAAGATGATGTAGACGTCCGGATGGCCGAACAGCCAGAACAGATGTTGCCACAGCAGCGGATCCCCGCCGCGCGTCGGGTCGAAGAACGGCAGGCCGAAGGCGCGTTCTATTTCGAGCAGGATCGAGCCGAGGATCAGCGGCGGAAAGGCCACGATCATCATCATGGCGGTCACCAGGATGTACCAGCCGAAGATCGGCATCCGATCGAGCGACATGCCCGGCGCGCGCATCTTCAGGATCGAGACGACAATTTCCATGGCCAACGACAGCGCGGAGATCTCGACGAAAGTCACACCAAGCAGCCAGACGTCCGCGTTGATTCCCGGCGTATAGACGTTCGAACTCAGCGGCGTGTACATGAACCAGCCACCGTTGGGTGCGACCCCGGCGATCAACGCCACGGTCAGGATCGTGCCCCCGAACAGGTAGCACCAGTAGCCATAGGCGGTCAGTCGCGGAAAGGCGAAATCGCGGGTGCCGAGGATCTTCGGGGTCAGGTAGACCGCGAAGCTCTCTACCATCGGAATGGCGAACAGGAACATCATCATCGACCCGTGCATGGTGTAGACCTGGTTGTAGATCTCCGGGGCCATGAACACGGAGTTGGGCGTCGCGAGTTGAACACGGGTCAGCATGCCGAGCACGCCGGCGATGGAGAAGAACGTGAACGACGTGATCACCATGCGCAAGCCGATGACCGAATGGTTGACCGCGGCGAGGCGCTGCAGCCCCGGCCCGGTGGCCCAGATCGCGGCAAGCTCGCGGTGCAGTCGCAACGCCGAAGTACCCTGCGACGGCTGCTCGACGAGTTCACTCATTTTTTCTCCGGCTCCCCTGAAGCGGCCGCCTGCGCAAGCGCGGCGGAGAAGTCCTCCGGGCGATGGACGATGACATCGAACCGCATCCCCGCGTGACCGAGACCGCAAAATTCGTTGCATTGGCCTGCGTAGCGGCCTGGTTGATCCGCCTGAATGCGCAGGTGGTTCACTTGCCCGGGCAGCGCGTCGATTTTGCCGGCCAAGCGGGGAATCCAGAAGGCGTGGATGACGTCCTGACTGGTGACCAGGATGTCGACCGGAGTGCCCGCGGGCATGTGCAAGACGTTCCGAGTCTCGATCCCGCCATGGTCGGGATAGCGGAAGGTCCAGGTCCATTGCCGACCTACGGCCTCGATCTGCGACGCGTGTCCAGGCAGCAGCAGGAGCCTCTCGCCGGCAATCAACGCATAGGCGATAAGCGGCAGCAGGACAGCGGCCGGCAGGACCAGGCCGCCGAGCACGATCCAGCGCCCGGCCGACACATTCGAACCCCAGCCCGGACGCCGGATCACCAGCGCGAATAGCGCCATCACCAGTGCGAAGAGAACTCCCGCACCAGCCAGCATCACCCACCACAGCGTGGCGATCGAAGCCGCGGCTGGCCCCGAAGGATCGAGCGCCGACAGTGGTCCTTTGCAGCCGGGAAGTAATGCGAGCGTTCCGACTTGGACCGCCACACGCAAAAGACTACGATGCCGACTTGAAGGAAGTTGTGTCCGACGCGATGGAGGAGGACGATGGCAAAGCAAGGCGGTAGCAAGAGCCAGCCCCGGAGTGAGGTCCTGCTGGAACTGCTTCGACTCGATGTCGGTTCGGCGGTGGCCTTGGTCGGGCACCCGATCCACGTGATGATGGTGCATTTCCCGATCGCATTCGTGATCGCGACCCTCGGTGTCGACGTATTCTACTGGTGGTCGGGAGACGCCTTCTGGGTGCGGGTCGGACTCTGGTCGACCGGGATGGCCTTTTGGAGCGGCGTGGTCGCAAGCATCGTCGGCACTGGCGAGCTGCTGCTTGTACGCGGTATACGGCTTCTTGAAGCAAGCTGGTCCCATGCCGTGGCGGCGATGACGCTGGTTGCGATCGCGGGGGCCAACTGGGGCCTGCGCCTGGTCGATACCGCGGCGATCTTGCCGCACGGCCTCGCCCTCTCGGCCCTGGCGTCGGTGATGGTGGGCTTCGCCGGCTGGCACGGGGGCAAGCTCGTGTTTGATCATGGCGTGGGCATACTGATTTCGCCGAAGGACTGATGCAGCCAACGCCCGAGTCCGCCGGGCTCGAACAAATGCGCGGCGAACTGGTTCGAATCAATGTGCGGCTTGGCCAGCACAACCCAGATGATTGCGGTAATCAATACGAAATACGCGCTCGTCAGGGCCACGTAGGAAAACCGACTGAACCGGCCTTTAGGCGAGAACAAGTGCATGAGGATGAGGCCAGCGACGACGTGCAGAATCACCAGGATCCCGACCAACAGCATCTTCAGCGAGAACCATTCTTCGAAGGTGGCGTGCAGGAAGATCAGCGCCGTTCCGCTGCCGATCGCGATGAATGCGGCGGGCGAGGTTAGCTCCACGTAGACCAGGCGGGCAACGCGGTGTAGCCGGTCGAGATCCAACCCTGCCTCGAGCGTCCGGCGCTGCCAGAACAGAAAGGGTAACGCGATCAATCCGCCCGACCAGAGTGCGATCGCGGCAAGATGGATGAATTTCAGCAAGGTTGTCACAGCGCTGGTTCGCTCGATCGCAGGCTGGACCACGTGATCCAGACCCCCGCACCGAGATAAGGCAGCATCGCCGGCACCCACATCAGCAGGCCTGCGAGTTGCTGGTCAGTGAGCGGCGCGAGCCCCCAAGCTGCCGTGCTGGCGATATGCACGAGATAGAGTGGCCTAGGCGCGAACACGATCAACGCGCCGAGTAGGCCCATCTGGGCAATCGTTGCTGCGAGTGCGACCAGCGCCGGGCCGGACTGCGCCGGCACCAGGACCGCCCGCCACAACAGCCAAGCGCTTCCAAGGAGCGAAATCTGCATCAGCCAATAGGCCGGCACGCTGGCGAGGCCCCAAGCATAAGGGCCCGGCGTGTGCCAGAGCCAAAGGATGGCTGCATGTGCCGCGGCAAGCACGACGAGTGGCGGTGAGCCTGCGCGCCGTTGCGGAAAAGCCAATGCCAGAAGAGGCGCTACGGCGGCGATCAGCACGATATGGTGCACTACCCGCACCGAAAACAGCGCCGATGACAACGCACAAAGCGGCGAGACGAAAATAACGAGCATCAGCACGACCGCCCCCCAGCCTGCTCGGGTGTCGGAGGATCGGCCGCGACCAACCGCAACCGCCAAGGCAGCGAGTATTGCAATCAGCAGCGGATCCACATTCCAGCGGGTCCAAAGGTCGTCCGGGACAGCGGCGGGACCGCAGTAGGCGATCAAGGAATCTGGCATGATAAGGCGATTTCCCCTGGTCTGCGGCCCCGCTACAATGCCCGGCTCTCTTTCAATCAGGAAACCCATAGTAGATCAGAAAAAGAGGAAAAGGTAGCAGTGGGTGAACACGGGCTACGAGGCACTGCGGGAGAACTGACCAATTACTCAACTGTTCCAATCCTTTTGGGCCATTCTATTTGCCCGCGGATTCGCAATCGAGATGTCAGTGGTGGAAATCTTTTTGGAAGGGCTTTTTGTTTGCGATCCTGCTAGATTTCGCCGTGCGACAGTGACCGTGTCGTGTTGACGGTAGTGTGCCCGTCAAAGAAGGATTAGCTCATGCAGCTTCTTTATAGTTTGCGCGGGGCCGTTTGGATCCTCGTCTACCTGCTGTTCATTCTTGCTCCCTTGTTTGCGCTCCTGGCAGGCTCGCATCCGCCGACGCGCGATTTCTGGACCGAGTTCTCGGTCGCCCTCGGTTATTCCGGCCTTGCAATGATGGGCCTGCAGTTCGGTCTCACCGCGCGCTTCCGGTACGTCACCGAGCCGTGGGGTGAAGACGTCATTTACCATTTTCACCGTCAGATTTCGCTGATAGCGGTCGGCTTGGTCGTAGCCCACCCGCTCATTCTGGTCGCCGTTCAGCCGGAATTGCTCGCGCCATCCAATATGCTTGAAGCGCCACTGAGTGCCCATTTCGCGCTCGTGTCGATTTTCTCAGTGATCACGTTAGTGGTGACAGCCCTTTGGCGCGCGGCGTTGAAGATCAAGTACGAGACGTGGCATCTCACCCATGTCGTGCTCGCGGTGGTCGCCATCACGGCAGGAATCGTGCACATGGTGGGATCGAGCTTCTACCTGAATGACCCCTGGAAACGCACGTTGTGGATCGGCCTAACTATTTTCTGGATCGGACTGCTGCTTTACGTGCGCATCGCTAAGCCGCTGCTCATGCTTCGCCGGCCGTACCGCGTCGCTGAAGTGCGCCAGGAGCGCGGCGACACCCGGACACTGGCGATGCAGCCGGATGGTCACCCTGGCTTCCGCTTCAGCCCCGGCCAGTTCGGCTGGCTCACAGTGTGGGGGAGTCCGTTCAAGATCACCGGCCACCCGTTCTCGTTTTCGTCCAGCGCCGCGGTAACAGGCGGGCGCGTCGAGATGACGATCAGGAACCTCGGCGATTCTACCGGCGCGATTCAAAAGGTGCCGGTGGGCAAGCGCGTATACCTCGATGGGCCGTATGGCGCGTTCACGATTGACCGCAATCCGGCAGACATGCACGTGCTCATCGCCGGCGGGGTCGGCATCACGCCAATGATGAGCATGATCCGCACGCTGGCCGACGGCGGCGACACGCGGCCGGTGATCCTATTGTACGGCAGCAAGGACTGGGACTCGATCACCTTCCGCGAGGAACTGGAAGCACTCAAGCAGCGGCTTAACTTGACGATCATCCACGTGCTGCAAGATCCGCCAGTGCGCTCTACAGGCGTGGCGGCGGTCATCGACGCCGGCGCGCTGGAAGATCTGCCTGTCGGACGGACGGGCGAGACCGGTTTAACCCCCGCCGATGCGCCGGAAGGTCCGTGGGCCGGCTGGACCGGCGAGACGGGGTACATCAGCGCTGGAGTGCTCAAGCGCCACCTGCGGCCGCCTTACGCCGATCACGAGTACTTCATCTGCGGGCCGAACGTGATGATGGATGCGATCGAGAAGGCGCTCGGTGAGCTCGGCGTGCCACTGTGGAAGTATCATTCCGAGCGCTACAACTTCGTTTAGGAGGCCGTGATGCGCCGCTTGTTCGCCGACCGACTGGTCTTTGCCACGGCAGTGATTGTGATCTGGGGGTCTGCGCTGTTCGCGCTCTGGCGCGTGGCCGGGTAGGCAAGCCTGCTGGCGTTATTCAAGATGTAAACCCGTTTATCTTGCGGCGTGACCTTATGATAATGTACGAAGGCCGAGATGATCTCTCGTCTGGGCGCCTTGGCAATACGTTCGACAGGAGACTCTTATGTTGACACGACGCGACGGTTTGAAGCTGACATTGGCCCTCGCGGCTAGCGCTCGGACGGATCTCTTTTCGCACGCGCGGGCGGAACCCGCATCAGTGTTCAAAGTGCCGCCGCTCGGCTATGGTTACGATGCGCTCGAACCCTATATCGACGCCAAGACCATGACGATCCACCACGATCGCCACCACGGGGCCTTTGTCGCCGCCTTGAACGGGCTTGTCGAAAAATATCCCGATCTCGCCATCAAATCCCCTGCCGAACTTCTCTCCGATCTTTCCATGGTGCCGGAAGCAGTCCGCGCGCCCGTGCGCAACAATCTGGGTGGCCATTGGAACCACTCCTTCTTTTGGGAAATTATGACGCCGGGCGGTGCGAAGGAGCCAGGCGGAGACTTAAAATCCGCGATCGACTCCGCGTTCGGCTCCGCCGCAAAATTGATCGAGCAAGTCAATGCCGCCGGGCTTGCACGCTTTGGCTCCGGCTGGGCGTGGCTTGTCGTTGATCAGAACGGCAAGCTCGCTATCGTCTCGACTCCCAATCAGGATACGCCGCTCGAAAAAGGCGTTAAGCGAGTCGTGCTCGGGGTCGATGTCTGGGAGCATGCCTATTATCTCAAATATCTTTACAAGCGGGCCGATTATCTCGCGGCGTGGTGGAATACTGTCAATTGGGACAGAGCGGCGGCGAATTTCGCCAATGCGCCCGTCTGACCGTCTGGCGGATCATCGTGGTGCAATTTTTCGCCTATGCCGGCGCGATTTGGTGGAGCGTTGCCGTCGCATTTTTTTGCGCGAGCGTAGGCGGTGGCCTGGCGCAGCCTCTTGTGCAGCGCCGGCACGCGACGCGCAAGGATCGGCCGCCCATCTCGGCGATTATTCCGATAAAACTGCTCGACCCCGGTTTCGAAACCGCGCAAGCCTCGATGTTTGCCCAAGACTATCCCGCCTACGAGGTGTTGATCGGCGCCGCCGAAAACGAGTCTCCCGCGCTCGAAGCGGCGCGCCGCATCGCGGCCTCCCACCTTAAGGTATCGTGCCGTTTTCTGCGCTCGGCGGGCACGGCGGCGGTCAGCCCAAAACTTAATAATCTCGCGACGCCGCTAGCCGCCGCGAACCATGACCTCGTATTCGCCAAGGATTCGAATATCACGCTCGACCCTGGCAGCATGGCTGCTTTCGTGCAGAATTTTGCGCAAGGAGTCGGGCTTGTTGTCGGGGTGCCGGTCGCCGTGCGGGCGAGAAATTTCGCCGGCCGGATCGAAGCGTTTTCGATAAATGGCCACGCCCGGCTTTTGCTGGGCGCCTCGGTGCTGGGGCTTGGCTTTGGCGTCGGCAAGGCAATGCTTTTCCGGCGAAGCGACCTCGCCAAGGCGGGCGGCATCGCCGCCATAAGCGATACGCTTGCCGAGGATACCGCGATATCGATGGCGCTCGCGCGGCAAGGCCTCAAGACCGTTTTTTCGCATCAGACGGTCGCCCAGGAAACCGGCGCGCGAACCTTCCGCGAAATCTATGAGCGGCAGCTGCGCTGGGGCATCGTCCGCAGAAGACACGAGCGCTTCACCTTTCCCCTGGAGCCGATCGCTAGCCCGCTTCCGGCGGCCGTCGCTGGCGCGCTCGCGGCGCCGCTTGTCTTCTATCCCGCCTGGCTTGGCTTTTCCTTGACCTTGTTTTTATGGTTCTGTGCCGAGACGGGCTTTTCGCTTTGCAAGGGATGGGAGGTATCTGCGTGGTCGCCGCTCGCTTTTTTAGGGCGGGAAATTCTCGCGCTCATGGCGTGGCTGCGCGCCTTCACTACCCATGAAGTCGTCTGGGCAAAGGTTCGCTTCGATGCTCGCCAAGGCGCCCGCGCTCAGTCGTGCGAACAGGCGGCCTTGCCAAGTCATGAACCCGGCGACTGCCGGGATAGCGGCTGATTCGATCAGTGGGCCCAGGCGCGAAGGGCGGGGGGGGTAGCAACGCCGCCGCCTCATACAGGACGATGCGGAGCGCTCAAAACCGTGAAGGTCGCATAAACCAGGAGGCGAGGTCATTTGCCGGCTTCGCGTTCGGCGAACTTAACGCGAAGACGGCGGGAGCGAGGAATCTCGGCGACTCGACATCCTATTTTCACGCGAATCCTTGCGGCGGCTTCGAGTCGCGGATCTCTGTCCCCGGCGCCGGCGGCTTTCATTTTTGGCGCGGGCTGTCGTAGCAGGCGCTGGGCAGGCTTGGCACGTTGAATTTGACCGGATCGCCGCATTTGTCGCATCCGGCGACAAGGACACAACTAATGGCGAGACTGGCCAAGGTAAAAACAACACGGCGCATTATCTTCTCCCCGATTGGCGGGCACGCAAGACCGCTCCTTGCCCGCGATTGCCGGGCCGGTCAAGCGAGCCTAACCAGCAATACCGCCGATCCCCAGCATGAGGTGCTCTGGCCCGCGGAGCGACGCACCGGGACGATATGGCGGCGGGTCCGCCAACAGGCGCGGAGCGACAAGTCTCTTCGCAAGCGCGACGAGCGCTGTTTCGGCCTCGAGCCTGGCGAGCGGCGCGCCAAGGCAATAATGCGGGCCTCCGCCAAAGCCGAAATGCGGATTATCGGCGCGATCCGGATCGAACCGGTCTGAATGTGCGAATCGCTTCGGGTCCCGGTTGCCGGAAGCGAACAAAAGGACGAGCGGCGCGCCTTTCGGAATCGTCGTTCCGTCGATGTCGATTGCGGCCAAGGTCTTGCGCGTGCGGAAATGAACCGGCGGCTCGAAACGCAACAGCTCCTCGACAATTCGTGGCGCAAGCGCGGGGTCTTGGCGCAGCCGTTCCAGCCATGCGGGATGGCGCAGCAGCGTGAGCATGCCGTTGTTGATGAGATTGACGGTGGTCTCGTGACCGGCGATCAGCAGAAGAGCGGCGGTGGCGAGGAGATCGTATTTGCTCATCCGACCAAGTTTATTGTCCTTGGAGGTCGCAAGGCCGGACAAAATGTCGCCGGTTGGCCGCTTGCGCTTCGCCTTGACGAGAGCGCTCAAATAGGTAGTGAGCGCATCCCAATCCGCGACGATTTTGAACCCTTCCTGCTCGTAAGCGCGTTGATCGGGGTCGAGCGCACCCCCTAGCGTCCTCGACCAGCCTTGAAACTTCGATTCGTCGCTTTGGGGAATTCCCAAGAGCTCGCAAATCACGGTGACAGGCAGGGGATAGGAAAAGTCGTCGACGAGATTGATTTCCTCGCGCCCGCGCATTTTGCCGATGAGATCCGCGACGATCGCGTTGACACGGCCATCGATCGCTCGCACCCGCTCCGGGGTGAATTGGGTCATGACGAGCCGCCGCAGGATGGTGTGATCGGGCGGGTCGCGAAAAATCAAGGGACGGTGCGTGTCCACGATCCACGCCTTGACCGGATTGACGATAAAGTCCCGGAGCGGATTGTCGGTCCTTGCATGCTTGGACTTGGGAAAATCGTCCGAACTTAGCCTTGGGTCTTGAAGGAGGCGGCGGATTTCGGCATGCGTGCTGACGATATAGGTTCCATCGTCTTCGCGAATGACGGGAGTTTCGCGCAGACGGGCGTACAGCGGATACGGATCGGCGCGATTGGCCTTGTCGAGCACTTGGGTGAAAAGGGTGGTGTCCGGCATGACGTAAATCCCTTGGTCTGCCCATCGCATGACTTCGGCCATGGAATGGCACCGTGGCGCTTTTGGGACAGGTGAAAGCCGAACCGCATTTGCCTAGAAACAGCGGACTTCGGCCTCGGCCTCGGCCCGGCGCAGATCGGCCAGCATGGCCTTCAACTGTTCGCTCGCCCGAAACATGGTCCCGATCTGACCGCGCGCCTGATTCAAGCTCGCCACGGTTTGCGCCGCCACATAACGGTCGAAAGGCAGCAACGATGCAATGACATCGATCGAACAGGAACAGCGCCGCAGCATCTCGGGGGTTTCGCCATTGGTTTTCATGCAGACGAAGACGTAGTCGGCGCGCGCCTCGGTGGGGTAATCGTTGGTGCCGGCCACGGCTAGGAACGCGGCAAGGACCGGAACGCACGGGCCGGCGATCTTCATTGCTTCCGTCTTTCCTCATTGGACCAGTGACAGCGATTAATGTCGAGAACCGGCGCGGAAGGTCGATCGATTAGTGGCGCCGCCAATTGTTTGGCTGGCGGCTCGTGGGCATCAGCTTCCGTGTCTGCGGCTCCAGACCGACTGAATTGGTTATCGCCGCCTGCACACGGCGATGAAATAGCCGTTGTGCCAGTCGCTGTATTGGTGTCTCAAGACAGGTTGCGTGCCGTCCTGGGTGGTGCGAACCTCGATTTTGAATAAAACATCGATTTGAGTGTCTCGCACGGCGTCCCATGTGGCTTCCCGCACTTCCGGCCAATTCCAGTCGTCGACGACTTGAACGTATGACTGAGCAAGCGCTGGAGCCGCAATGCATATGCCCTCATACTGATCGGCATATGCATGAGGCCCGTCGAACATATAAAGATTGAACGGCGACCCAAGAGCAGTGAAGTCGACTGCGCGGAAGTCGCTTTCAATTAGCCGAAATTCCGCCCCCGCATGGATAACGGAAGCGATATTACGCCGGAACTCATCCTTGGGGCCCTCAAATTCGGACCAATTGTCAATGCATACGATGCCCAAAGCGTTTCCTGATATTGCCGAACAGGCCGTCGAGCCCAACCAGCTCCCGATTTCGAGATAGCGCGGCAGAGCTATCGACGCGACGAGATTGTTGATAAGCATTCGGTATTTTTGCCCTGACATCCCACGCATCTTAAGCACTTCCTTAGGGAGGCGCGACCGAGATGCCAGAGCTTCACGGAAGGAATGCCACAGCGCTGAACTCTCGCTGGAGGCGTTGGGGTCGCCTTCCCATTCGATCGATAAATTGAAGCTTCGATCAAGGGAAAAGAGCCGCTCCGCCTGCTCTTCCACTGCAAATGCAACGGTAGGCAGCGACAGCAGCGATGAGGCCGAGTTTTCTCCGCGGACCGACGTCTTCGATGTCATAAACTTCATGTGCTTCCTCCTTGCCTTGACCGGCCCGACGAGCGGTCCACGCACAATGTTAGGCTGGGTTGACGATTCTTTAATACGGGAATCGCGTTTGCTTCAAACCTGTCCTTCTGGCGGCAGCATGTTTCAGACGCGCCGATTTGATGGACGCGGACTGGCGCATTGAGGAGGTGTTCCATTGTGGCTTTCTCGCGCATTCACACTATGATAGCAATGAGCCGCTCGGTCCTAGTCCGTGAAATCGCCGGAAGCTATTCAAAGCGGTGCACGTCAAACACGAAACAATGGAAACGGAGCTGAATGTGCTTTTGGGACAAAGACGTATCCTGGTCACCGGTGGCGCGGGCTTTCTCGGGACGCATCTTTGCCGGCGCCTGCTTGATGATGGCCACGAGGTTCTCTGCGCCGATAATTTCTCGACCGGAACCCGCCGCAACATCTACGATCTTCTCGGCAACAGGCGTTTCGAGCTTCTCCGTCATAATGTAACCTTCCCGCTGTTTGTTGAAGTGGACGAGATTTATAACCTCGCGTGTCCGGCCTCGCCGGTGCATTATCAGTTCGACCCGGTTCAGACGACGAAGACGAGCGTCTCTGGTGCGATCAACATGCTGGGCCTCGCCAAGCGCCTCAAGGTCCGCATCTTGCAGGCCTCCACGTCGGAAGTCTATGGCGATCCCGCCGTCCATCCGCAGACCGAGGACTATTGGGGCAATGTCAATCCGATCGGCAGCAGGTCCTGCTACGACGAGGGCAAGCGCTGCGCCGAAACTCTGTTTTTCGACTATCGCCGGCAGCATGGTTTGAGCATCAAGGTCGCGCGAATTTTCAATACCTACGGCCCCAATATGCGGCCCGACGACGGCCGCGTGGTGTCGAACTTCATCTGCCAGGCGTTACTTGGAAAAGACATCACCATCTTCGGTGAGGGCCTGCAGACACGGTCGTTCTGCTACGTGACCGATTTGATCGACGGATTGGACCGCCTCATGAATTCGTCGGAAGAAATCGTCGGACCGGTCAACATCGGCAACCCGCGTGAGTTCACGATTCTGGAACTAGCCGAGAAGATCCTCGCGATCACCGGCTCGAAATCGGAGATCGTCGCGAGGCCGTTGCCCGAAGACGATCCAAAACAGCGTCAGCCCGATATCGCCCTTGCCGAGAATCTGCTCGGCTGGCATCCGACAATCGAGCTAACCGAAGGCCTGCAACGAACGATCGATTATTTCGAGACGCTTCTGCGCGAGCATGGCAAGGGCGCCGCCGGCAGCATGAAACTTCAACGCTCCGCCGCCCGATGATCAGAGGAACGGTCGCGGAATTGAGGCAAGTTCAGCGTCGCTTTGCCGTCTTGCACTTGAGGCAGGCCTTCAAGATGACATGCGGGGCCACCTTGAGCCGCCTCAACAAGTCTATAAGATTGGAAAATCCCAGCGCCGGCGCGAGCGCTCCAGCTTCCGTCACAATCTTGCCGGCGAGATAAGAGCGACAACCCGCGACCGTCGAGGGAAGCCGCGGCCAGTGATCGTCCAAAGCCATCAAAGCATTCATGTAATGTTGGGGAGAGTGCGATTTGCGCAGGAAAAGCTTGGCGTTCGCAATCAGATGATCGATAACCATCTTCCGGCCCAATTGATCATCGCCGGAGAGTCCGCCTCCTTCGTAACTCACCAGGCAGTGAAGATGGGGATGTTTGGAAAACACATTCATCCCGTGCAGACGGTAGACTCCAAGCGGGCGGTCAATCAGAACGCTTCCCATCAGCACGCTGATTCCGCGAATGAGATAGGCGTCCGTGCAACTTCGAAGCGCGCCTAATGCTTCGTTGTTCAAGAAGAGTTGCAGCGCGTCGCGGCGAAAGCAACAGCCTGACGTCGGTGCCCACACCCAGGTCCCCAGATCGCAAGGCTCCATGAGATGGACCTGATCTTGCAGTGCGGCGTCGGGTCCGGGGAGCGGCCACATCGCAAATGCGCTTTCATCAACCCGGCGCATGATGCCGGATCTTTTCCCGCGTCCCGACCGCACATATTCGCTCAATCCGTAAATTGTCCCCAGAACCATGCGCGAATCGACAGCCTGAATCATATCCGACGACGACAAGCCGACTGGAATTCGTAGCGACAAATGGACGAAAATATGAGTCTCTATGAAAGCCGGCAGCAGAACGTCGTCCGCATCGAGGAAAACGACATATTCTCCCGCGCTTGCTTCGAACCCTTCTTTTGAGGCTATGCTTTGACCGCCATTATCGCTGCGCCGCAATATGGCGGCGCTTGGATATTGCCTTGAAAGATCGACGAGGATGTTTCCGCTGTCGTCCGTCGAAGCATTGTCGACGATAATACACTCAATATTAGGGTAGTTTTGTACAAAAACAGAATCGACCGCTTCCCGTACAAAGCGCCCATAATTGTAATTTACGATAATCACGCTTACCAGAGGCAAGCTAAAGTTGTTTACCTTTAAGTCACATGTGTTCTGGAAATGAATTTTTGGATTATCGTCCATCGGAAGCTTCTTTCAAGAGACCAAACAATCTAAGTGTCTACCTAGAACTAGGGCCAGTCAAGGAATTGCTGAATCTGGTTTGACTGGACAGAAACAGATAAGGATTGCCTCGGGATAGGGCCACGGGCTGCCTCTTGCCACCAGCGGCGGTTGGCCGCGCGCCGCGCGCTTCCCGGCGCGCCAGCGTTCACTGACCGGGCCAGGATGCGGCTTTCTAATCCTTTCGTCATCGCACGAGAACATTCTTGAATTGCCATGGATCTTGCCTGTCGATGTCCTCGGGAAACAGGACCGCGCGGCCTTCGAGCGGAGTCCAATCCGTATAGTGCCCCGTCACCGGGCCAAGATAAGGGAGCTGCACATCAAGGCAGCGGCGAAAGCCGAGCTCGTCGGCCTCGACAATGCCCAAGCCCGGATTTTCGAGTGCCCACACCATGCCGGCAAGCACGGCCGAGGTCACCTGAAGCCCCGTCGCGTTCTGATAGGGCGCGAGCCGCCGCGTCTCCTCGATCGACAGCTGCGAGCCGTACCAATAGGCGTTCTTCGCGTGCCCATAAAGCAGCACGCCGAGTTCGTCGATCCCATCGACAATCTCGTTCTCGTCGAGAATGTGCGACTGCTCCTGCGGCCGCCAATGGCGCCCCGCCATCTCGTCAAGCGAAAGCACGGCATCGTCGGCCGGGCGATAGGCATAGTGGCAGGTTGGCCGGTAAACGACCTCTCCGCCCTCGCGTAGGGTCAGGAAATCCGAAATCGAGATCGACTCATTATGGGTGATGAGCCAGCCGTGCTGTGCTTTTGCCGCCGGCGTCCATGAGCGCACCCGCGTGCCCGCGCCCGGACGCAGCAAATAGATCGCGCAATCCGGCCCGAAGGCGTGGCGTTTTGCTTCCGGCGGCAGATGTTTTTCATGGGTTCCCCAGCCGAGCTCGGCGGGCTGCAAACCCTCCGAGATAAAACCCTCGACCGACCAGGTATTGACGAACACGCCGCGCGGTTTCGGCGCCGCCGCGCGCTGGGTATCGCATTCGGCAATGTGGATGCCCTTGATGCCGGTCCTTTGCGCAAGCCGCGCCCAGTCCTCGCGCGACGATGGCTGCCCGGAGCCGGTGCCGCAATCGGCCGCGACGTTCAACAGCGCCTGCTTGACAAGCCAAGAGACCATGCCTGGATTGGCGCCGCAGCACGAAATCGCGGTCGGGCCTGCTCCCAGCGCGCGGCGAAGATCGAGGACGCTTTCGCGCAAGGCATAGTTCGACCGCTCGGACCCGGTCAGCCGCGTGTCGGTATAAAATCCAACCCAAGGTTCGGCGACCGTGTCGATATAAAGCGCGCCAACCTCGTGGCAAAGCCGCATCATCGCGGCCGAGGACACGTCCACCGAGAGATTGACGACAAAAGCCTGGCCGCCGCCTGCTGTGAGAAGCGGTTTTAACAGCGCGGCAAAATTATCCCGGGTGAGAGCATTTTTTATGAAAGCTATTCCGCGCGCATCGAGAAGATGGCGGTCCTTGTCCACTGGATCGATGACCGTGAAGCGCGATTTGTCGAATTTGAAATGACGCTCGATGAGTGGCAGCGTGCCACGCCCGATTGAGCCAAAGCCGATCATAACGATCGGACCTGTAATCGTGCCATGCACGGGCCATATCGGCATTGGTCTTTCTCCAGATGGCCGGGTGAATCCGGACCCAGCGGTAAAAGGAGGCGCCGCGAGCTTCAAGTCAGCGGCTCCTTGAAACTCTAACGCTGTCCAAAAGCGCAGCCGGGCCGGACGGGACCGCTCAAGCGGCGCGGCGGAACTCGATCGCCCCGCGATGCGCCGGGAGATCGCGCGCGCCTGCGGGTGTCACCGGGCCCTTCGCGCTTTTCAACGTGCCGCCCTTGAGTTCGAGCCCGAGAAAGCGCGCTGCATCGACGGGACCGGGAAGCGAGAGACCAAGCGTATGGCGACGGGAAAAGCCGAAGGGCTGGTAGTAAGCCGCGTCGCCGACGAGCAGGACCGCCGCGTGCCCGCCGCTCGCCGCGCGGAACAAAGCTTCCGCCATGAGCCGGCGGCCAAGTCCGCGCGAGCGATAGGCCTTGGCGACCGCCAGCGGCCCAAGCAAAAGAGCTGGCACCTCGCCAGCGAGAATATGCCACATCCGCACGGTGCCAATGAGGACGCCGCGGTCCTTCGCCGCGAGCGCCAGGCCTTGCGCCGGCAAACGGCCCTCGCGCAAGCGCTCGGCGGTCTTGTTTGAACGCGCGGCGCCGAAAGCCGCATCGAGCAAGCGTTCCCGTGCCCAGGAATCGGCTGGCGATTCGCGGGCGATAGAGAGGTTTGGTTCGCCGCCAACTCCGGCAAAAGCTGGTGCTTGCACGTCGAAATTCGAAATCAAGGTCATCCGAGCCTCCGGCGGCCGTTGCGCGGAACAAAGCTTCCGCCATGAGCATTCGGCCAAGTCCGCGCGAACGATGAGCCTTGGCAACGGCTAAATTGGAGAACGGAATTCAAAAGCAACCATGATCTTTCGCATCTCGGTTACTTGAACTTGCTGATAAGCCAATCAACCCATTGTATAAGGTCCATCACGAACCAAATTCCGACAATCGTACCGCCGACAACGAGCTCTTTTCGGGACAGCGTCTGGCCCGTCAGGATCCGATGAAGCGGGTCCATTCTCGTATCCTCACTCTGCTTACGGTTGTTCATCGTGGCATCCTCTTCGAAGGGTGACGAGGAGAGGTTCTCGCCGCGGAAAAATTTCGGTGCCGCCGCTTAAATCACATAGGATTTGAGCGGCGGGAAACCGTTGAACCCAACCGACGAATAGGTGGCCGTATAAGCGCCGGTTCCTTCAATCAGCACTTTCGACCCAATCTCGAGACTGACCGGAAGCAAATAAGGGTCCTTCTCGTAGAGCACATCGACGGAGTCGCAGCTTGGGCCAGCAACAACGCAAGGGCCGGTGGCGGCCCCATCGAACGCGGTTCTGATCGGATAACGGATCATCTCGTCCATCGTCTCGGCGAGGCCGTTGAACTTGCCGATGTCGAGATAAACCCACCTCACCTTGTCATCCTCCGACTTCCTGGAGATCAACACGACTTCCGCCTCGATCACCCCGGCGTTGCCGACCATGCCGCGGCCGGGCTCGATGATCGTTTCGGGAATATGATTGCCGAAATGGCGGCGCAGCGAATGCAAGATCGCTTGCGCGTAGATCTTCACCGCCGGCACGTCGTTCACATATTTCGCCGGAAACCCGCCACCGAGATTGATAATCTGCAAAGCGATTCCGCGCTCCGCCAAGTCGCGGAAGATCGAAGCCGCCGCCTTCAACGCGCCATCCCACATGCGCGGATTGCGCTGTTGCGAGCCGACATGAAAAGAAAGGCCGAAGGCAACGAGCCCTAGCCGGTGCGCGTGTTCGAGAACGCGCGGCGCCATCTCCGGCGCGCAACCGAATTTTCGCGAGAGCGGCCATTCGGAGCCCGCGCCGTCACACAACATGCGGCAAAACACCTTCGCCCCAGGCGCCGTGCGGGCCACCTTTTCGACTTCGGCCTCACAATCCACCGCGAACAGGCGCACGCCAAGTTCAAACGCGCGCTTGATATCGCGCTCCTTCTTGATCGTATTGCCATAACTGATCCGGTCCGCGCTCGCGCCCGCCGCCAGCACCTGTTCGATCTCGACGATCGAGGCGGTATCGAAGCAGGAGCCAAGACGCTCCAGCAATTCGAGGACTCGTGGATCGGGATTGGCCTTCACGGCGTAGAACACGCGGGTGTCGGGCAACGCCTTGGCGAAGGACGCATAATTGTCGCGCACGACATCGAGGTCGAGCACCAGGCACGGCCCCTCCTCGCGGCGGTTGCGGAGGAATTCCAAAATACGATCGGTCATCGCGGCATCCCTTCGAAGGGCGCGGACCTCCGCGCCGGAACGAACAAGCGTTGGGTGAATGACGATGCCGCGCTGGCGCTCGCGCTCTGGAGACGCGACCGCTTCAGTTGACCGCCATCCGCGACCGGCGGCGCCCCCACGACAAATGCTTAAGGGGCAACGCGCGGTCTGATGCTGCGCCGTCGGACATTCCCACCCTGGACAAGGCGGATTGCGCCGTCCAAAGTGTTCATGGCCATCGCTTGGATTGGGATGAGATCCCGTTCCGCACGCCCGGCAAGAAAGACTAGCCTCTTCGGTACGCCAGCTTTGGAGGCTGGCAGAGACGAAAAAGCCCGGTCCGTCGTTGCTTTAAGTCGCGTCCCCCGTTTGGCGGGGTTCGCCGGTTCGCCTCCGGCTGCCGGTCCTTTTTGGGCGGTTAACCGGCCTCTTGTCCGGATCCCCGCCAACCGGCACGCAACCACAGGCACGTGCGAAATTGGGCAAAGCATGAAATATGCGATTCGCCGCGCATTACAAGAGGTTTTTTAAAAAAACGCGTGGCAGCCTGAACGAAAATAGTTCGATCTTACTAAAATCCAACTCCGGGCCGTTCGGATGGATTTTTGCCGCTCCCACTTGGCCAATAGCGGGTATCGCGACAAACGCTCAGCCGCGCCGGAACGGATATAGCAGTTGCCCGATGAGCCCGGGCGGAACGCGCGTCTCCGTTCCGAACCGTGTCGGCGCTCGATCCTTCGGCATGTAGTAGGTGCCAAACAGGGTGTCCCAAAGGGGAAGCAGGCCGGCGAAATTCTTGTCGCGCGCCTCGGCCTCGCTGGTGTGGTGCCAGCGGTGGAAGCGCGGCGAGGCAATCACCGAGCGCAGTGGCCCCCAGTCCCAGTCGACATTGGCGTGAAACAGGATCGCGAACAGCGTGAGCAGTGGCGCCACACCTGTGAAAGCGATGGGTGCAAAGCCTGACATCACCACCGGCACGGCCGCTACCATTCGCATTGCGGCGTCATTGATGGGATGGAGGCGCACCGCCGCCAACCAGTCCAGCACCTCCGATGAATGGTGCACCGCATGGAAGCGCCAGAGGCGGCCGCCGTGAAATGCCCGGTGCATCCAATAACCGACGAAATCGCCAATCACGAGGATGGCAATCGCCTGCGCCCAAAGCGGCAGTCGAGCGGCAGGGCCCCAGCCGTGCATGATAAGGCTGCGATCGACTTTTCCGTACAGCACGTAGGCGACGGGAGCCACGACGATAGCAACCGCGATCGCGGTGGCCGTGCGGGTCACGAACGGGCTAAACGCAAAATAGGCAAGATCCGTGAAGTAACCGCGACGAAGCCACGGCAGCCGCTTGTCATGCGGGCGCGACAACTCGACGAGTCGAAATACGATGGTCAGTAAAATGAAGCCGGCGACGACGCCGGCGAGTGTTGGATGCCGCATCAGGTGGCTCCTCTATTGTCGCCTCGCGCCGCTTTACACGCCCCCAAGGGACGGTCAGCGCCGCCGACCGGCACACGACTACAAGCACGTGCGAAATTGGGCAGAACCAGAAATATGCGATTCGCAGCGCATAACTCGCATAATAAGAGGCTTTCTCAAAAAATGCGTGGATGCGAATGGTTAAATCCTAGCTACCGCGAAGGCACCGCATTGTCAGTCATAGGCTTACTCGGCAAACTGATCGCAACCGCGAGGCGCGGGTCACTTGACGCCTTCGTCGCGGTAAAAGCGGCCGCGATAGCGCTGGCGGTAGTACACCAACGGCGCCACCCCAATCGCGATGGAACCGATGCTGAGGAATGAAACGCGCCAGCCAAGGTGCGGCAGCTGGTAGATCCCAACCCCGGCGACGAAGAGCGCCGATGTCAACGGGACGATCACGGCGAAGGCGATTGTCCGCCAACCGGTGCTCATCGACTTGCGGTAATGCCAGGCACAGGCGACGCCAGCCAAAGCATAATAGAAGGCGACTTGCACGCCGATCGCGTTGATGAGGTCGCTCATCAATGCGTTGATGGAAGACACCGTGGCCGAGCCAGCAAACAATAGAAGCGAGACACCAGCGACAGCAAAGCCCGCAAGCCAAGGCGTCTGAAAGCGAGGATGGAGCTTGCCCATCGCTTCGCCGATCACCCGGTCGCGCGCCATGGAAAACAACAGCCTCGTGCACTGGAGGAGCTGCGTCTCGATCGTCGCGACGGCGCTGACCAAAACCGCCAGCACGGCGATGGCGCTCCACGGCGCCGGGAGCGCCGCGGCGCCAAGGGCGGGGAGCAGGTTGCTGCCATTTGCCTCTATCTCACTAGGCGGCAGAGCCATCTGGACCGCGACCTGCGCCAGTACAAACAGGCCGGCGGTCACCAACACCCCTAGGATACAGGCTACCCCTGAGGCCGTATTGGCGCCCGCCGTCTCTTCCGCGAGGTTGGCGGATACGTCCCAGCCGAAATAGTAGAAAAGCGCCACGAGCATTCCGGCCGAAAATGATTGAAATGAACCGAAAGCCGAAGGAAAAAACCAATCCCAGGAGAAGGCGGCGGCCGGCATGAAGTGTGCGTTAAAGATCGCGAGGCCGCATACGAGAATGATGGCGCTAGCTTCGAGCACAGTCAAAACCACCTGCGCCTTGGCGCTCGCCGTGATGCCGAAGGTAATGAGCGCCAGCACGCCGAGGAACCAGACGGCCCCGGCGCCTGCCGCCCACACCACGTCGTGGCTCCGGCCGGGCGCCAAAAGGTCGAGCGTCGCCTGTCCCGCCGGGAGCGCGGCGGCGACATTGAAGATAGTCGAGAGACTGAGGAGCGCCCACCCGGCAAGGAAGCCTAGCGCCGGGTGCATCGCGCGTCCGACCCAGGCATAGGCCGCTCCGGCATCCGGCCGCCACCGGTTCAGATAAGCGAAAGCGATCGTGATGCCGACAATTGGCAGGGCCGCGATCCAGAGCGCCGCCGGTCCGGCGACTCCGGACGCGGCAACGAGAGCAGCAGTGGTGACGGTGATCGAATATGCCGGAGCCGAACCCGCGATGGCCATCGCAAGCGAGTCGAGAAAACCGAGCGCTCCCTTTTTCAGCGAAGGTTCCAACGAAATCCTCCGGTTGACGCGAACGCGGATGGCGATTTGTCAATATCCGGTTTCGACGTTCTCGTGGCTCGGCACCGATCCGATTTTCCGGCTGTCGTATTCGCGGCCAGTTGACATTTTTCCCCTGCCGCGTCCAATGCTCGTAGCAGCCCACCAGAGAGAGGCTGTTTACAGTCACTGAGGGAGGTCTTTATGTTCCATGTAAGTTCCCTTTTAAAGAGCTCGGTTTTGACTGCCGCCGTTTGTTTCGCCGCAGCGACCGCCATGGCTCAGGGAAAACCCACCGATCCTCAAATCGCCGACATCGCCTACACAGCCGGCCAGATCGACATCGAGCAGGCCATCGACGCGCTGAAGAAGGCGCACAACAAGGCGGTCCGTTCTTACGCCGAGCAGATGATTCGGGATCACTTGGCAGTGAACAACAAGGTGCTCGCCTTGCTCGACAAGCTGAAGGTGGAGCCGGAGGCCAATGATACCAGCAAATCCATGTACCGGGAGGCGTCCAGGAAGCGGGAAGAGCTGCGGACATTGAGTGGCGCCGCCTTTGACAAAGCCTATGCGGAGAATGAGGTCGCCTATCATGAGGCCGTCGACGGAGCGCTCGAATCGACGCTGATCCCCGCCGCGCAGAACGCCCAACTCAAGAGCTTGCTGGAAATCGGCCTCAAGATCTTCAAGGAGCATAAAAAGCATGCCGAGCGGCTCGTGGACGAGCTGAAGTAGGCTCCGATGCCGATTCGAATGAAGGTAAGAAGACGGGAGGCGCTGGCAGTCTGTTTTGTCTTGCTCGTGTCTCCCTCGTTGGGCGCCGATCCGCGGGTACATGAGATCGGAATCGACAACCTGGCCTTTGGACTCGCTCCCCATGGGCTACACGTGAACGACGTCGTCGAGTGGACGAATTCCGATATCCTGCGGCATACGGCAACCGCGACAGACGGGAGTTTTGACGTCGATCTCCCGGCTGGCGGAAAGGGCCGGACGATTTTGATGCGGGCTGGTAACGTGACCTACGTCTGCCGCTTCCATCCCGGAATGCAAGGACGGCTGGAAGTTGCGCCTTGATAGCGACCGAGCCACAAAGCGTTATCATCATTCCCGGTTGTAATTGGCGGCGAAACTCCGTGGCGGCGGCAGGCCGTCGTGACCCCTAAGCCTTTGCCGGCATGGCACTCGTATCAACCACCAATTCAATCACGCGCGCTGTGATCGCGCTCTGGGCTGGAACGCTGGCCTAAGCGGCGACGATGTTCCTGCATCCCGTTCTGTTCGGGGTGGCCGTGATCGGCGGGTGCACACTGCGAGAAAAGCTCTGGTGAAACGCGTACGGAGGCGTCTAGTCCAAAGCGGTTCTCAAAGGGAGGCGGAAAGCATAGAGTCGGCCTGGAGATCAACCTCGAAGTGAGGAGGAACCATGATGCTTGGCCGCAATAATTCCCTCGGCTGGAGACTCGCCATTGCCGCACTGAGCTCTATTGCTCGCTGCGGCGTTGCCACCGCCCAAGGCGGCTTACCGCCGCCGGCGGTCTCGGTGACCCCGGTGGTGAGCCGTCAGGTGACTGAGACAGGCGCTTTCATCGGCCGCGTGACGGCAATCGACAAGGTCGACATTGTCGCGCGGGTCACCGGGTTCATCGAGGAGCGCTCTTTCACCGAAGGGCAGCTGGTCAAGACCGGCGACCTCCTGTTCCGCATCGAACAAGTAACCTACAAGGCGGCGGTGGAGCAGCAGCGCGCCAACCTCGCCAAGGCAAAGGCAACAGAGGTCAATGCGGCATTGCAACTGGCGCGCGGCAAGGAGCTTGTCAGCAAGCAAAACATCTCGCAATCCACGGTCGACCAGCGCGCGGCCGACGAGGGGGTAGCGCAGGCCAATGTGTTGGCGGCGCAGGCGCAGCTCGACCAGGCGGATATCAATCT
>JBOHJQ010000041.1:0-27770 GCA_050728655.1 Methylocella sp. | reverse complement strand
CTGCACGACGGATTCGCGCAAGGACGGACCGGTCTGGATGATCTTCGAGGCGATGCGGCCGGCAAAATCATTGGCGAAGAAGCTGATCGACTGGCGCAGGACGAAATGATGCGTCTGCCAGCGGACAAGATTCGTCATGCCCGGCGCGATCGCCTGCATGACGAGGAGATCATGCGTTAAGCCCGCGAGCGGCCGCGCCACCAGGATCACGAAGCCGATCCACACAAAGCTTGGGCCGTAATCCTGCAGGACGCGCTCCGGGCTCGTCGCTCGCAGCAAATCGACGAGCGAGCCGATATAGCGCAGCATCGACACCTCGATCAGCGAGGTGACGAGGCCGCTCGCCATCAGGCAAGCAAGGAGAGGCCACACTTGCCGGCAATAGCGCCAATAGAAGCCCAGCAGATTTGCCGGCGGCATGGTCTGGTCATGCCTTTGGAAGGGATCGATTCGGGTCTCAAAGAAGTGGAACATGGCTTGTTGTCCAGGACGGGTCACGGCGACCCCGGGCTTTCGGAGCGGTTGCGCTGGAAACGCACCACACAACGCACCACACTAGGAGCGAGGCGGGCCGTGCGAAGCTGAAATACAGTGAACTCGGACGCGGCGCCGGAACGCGCCGTCAGGCCTTGCCTGGTCCGGTCAGATCGTGCTCAACCCGCGAAGGGGCCAGTCTTGGGCGCGCGCCGAATCCTGGCGAGCAATGCGGAAGCAAGCGGCACGGACCGGATGTTCGGTTGAACTAGATCCATCCACCCCTCCTCGCGCCACCAATGCCCAAAACACAATCCGTGGGAACCATCTTCCACGGAGATGGCACCCGTCTAGATGAGTTCGGCACGGAAGGCAACAAGAATCTCACATGCGACCCCAGGCTCTCGCCGCGTTGACAGTCCGTTCAACGGCGCCTAGGTTGCGGTTCTCCCGCAGCCTCGCCGGACTCGCGCGGGCTTGCTTATCCCCACCGGCGCAGCGAGATCGGACACCCGGTAAGGCAGGACATGAACAGCTTTATCCGTGCTCCGGCAACCAGGCCGGTTCCAATCCCTATCCGCGAAATTTTCCCTTGGGCAGCATTCGCCGGAGTTCTCGCGCTCCTTCTGATTTATTTCATCGGCGCCGAGCAAGGCGCGACGGCGCTGATCGCCGGCCGTTACGTCCATGAATTTGTGCATGACGGGCGCCATCTCCTCGCCTTCCCCTGTCATTAAAAAGGCAGGCGCGTGGTCAGCGGTCTCCTTCTCCGCGGCCTGCTCGCGGGCATTCTCGCGGGTATTATTGCGGCGAGCTTTTCGTTTCTCGCGGGTGAGCCTTCGATTGAACGCGCCATTGCCTTCGAGACCGCCATGGAGCAGACGCCTTCGCAACCGCCCGAGCCTGAAATCGTGAGCCGCAGGGTGCAGCGCGGCGCCGGACTCTTGACCGCCCATATTGTCTATGGCGCGGCCATCGGCGGCCTGTTCAGCTTGGTTTTCGCGCTCGGTTATGGGCGGTCAAATGGTTTCGATCCGAAAGCTCTTTCGGCGCTGCTGGCCTTTGCTGGCTTTGTCGCGATGGTGCTCGTGCCTGAGCTGAAATATCCGGCCAATCCGCCGGCCATCGGCGCGCCGGAGACGATCGGCGCGCGCACCGCGCTTTATTTTGCCATGCTCGCGATTTCCCTCCTCGCCATGATCCTCGCCGCGACGCTCGCACCGCTCTTCGCGGCACGAATCGGCGCCTGGAACGGCGCGCTTGTTGCTACCGCCGTCTTTGTCGCGGTGGCGGGCGTGGCGGCTCTGGCGCTGCCGCCCGTCGATGAAGTTCCAGTCAATTTTCCGGCGAGCATCTTGTGGAATTTTCGCCTGGCGTCCATTGGCGCACGCGCGGTGTTGTGGGCTGCGCTCGGGCTAACCTTCGGCGGCATGACACAAATTTGGCTTCGGGGTGGGAAGCCAGGCCACGCTTAATCTTTTGCGGCAATAAACTTGCTTGCACAGTCAAACGGGATGATCGCCGCATGGTCCGCGAAAACATCGCCTCCGTGGGGAATCATTTTCTGATTGGCCTTCGGCCGTCGCCGTTCCTCGACGAGCACGACCGCGCGCTTCTTGGCGATTTGCGCCCCGCCGGCGTCATTCTCTTCAAGAGCAATTTCCGCCATGATCTTCCCTATGAAGCCTGGCTCGAGAGCCACGCGCGGCTAATTGCCGATATTCGTGCGGCAACCGGGCGTGCGCGCATGTTCATCGCCATCGACCACGAGGGGGGCCGGGTGTGCCGGACGCCGCCGCCGATCACGCGCTTTGCCTATGCCGCGCAATGGGCAGGGCAAGCCGCGCGTGTTGGCCGCGCGATGGGCCGCGAGCTCGCCGCGCTCGGCGTCAACCTCAACTTTGCTCCGGTGCTCGATGTTCACACCAACCCCAAGAATCCGGTGATCGGCGAACGCGCCTTCGGGCAAACGGCGGACTCTGTGATCGCGGCGGCGCTGCCTTTCATGCAGGCCATGCAGGCGGAAAAGGTCATTGCCTGCGGCAAGCATTTTCCAGGACATGGCGATACAGTCGTCGATTCGCACGTCGGTCTGCCTTTGCAGACGCTCGGCCTCGACGAACTGCGCGCGCGGGAATTAAAGCCTTTTGCCGCCACGATACATGCCGGTATTTCGATGATTATGACATCGCATGTTCTCTATCCTTTCGTCGATCCGGATGCGCCGGTCACGCTTTCGCGCCGTTTCGTGACCGGGATTCTGCGCGACGAGCTTGGTTTTGCCGGAGTCGCGGTGTCCGATGATATCGGCATGGGCGCGATGAAAAGACTTTTCGATTGCCCGGATG
Source organism: Methylocella sp. (assembly GCA_050728655.1). Lineage (GTDB taxonomy): Bacteria > Pseudomonadota > Alphaproteobacteria > Rhizobiales > Beijerinckiaceae > Methylocapsa. Next base: position 24,948 of record JBOHJQ010000041.1, on the reverse strand, counting down.
CCGCCGTGCGCTTGATCGAATCGGGCTGCGACATGGTGATGGTCTGCGCCCATTACACCGACACCGGCCGCGCCAGGGGGTTCGCGCAAGCAATTCTTGCGGCGGCCGACGACGGTCGCTTGGACGAGGCCCTTTTGGCGCGGTCGCGGACACGCATCGAAAACCTGCTCGCGCGGCTGCCAAGCAACGAAGTAAAACCTTTGCCGCAAGCCGTATTCCGCGACCATGCCGGCGCCGGGGCGCTCTACGATGCCGCGACAGTCGAGGTCGTGTAGGTGAGGACCCGACTGACCATGTTTCAGTTCAAGCCGTTTTAATTTGCTCCGCTCACCGCGCGGGTCTGGCTAATGGCGAACGCGCCGAAGGCGATATGGCCTGAGGCCGGGTTGAGCGTCGCCTCTGCCCGAGTTGGCGCCTTGATGAACACATCGACCTGCTGGCCCACAAAGACCGGGAAGTCGCTCGGGGCGAACGCGTAGATCGCCTGGAGGACCCTTGTATCCACGCGTTCCGCGGTGTCCCCCGTCAGCGAGCGCTTCGGCAACACATAGGGTTCGAAACGGAAAAAGGAGAGCGCCACCGTAATCGCCGGGTTACCCCGCAAGCTGGCGACTGCCGGGCTGTCCGGGCGGACGCGCCAGGAATCGGCTTCGTCGATGTCGACCCGGACGTGCAGCGGATCGATCGACCCCATGGTCATCAGCGGATTGGCCAGCACGCCTGCTGCCGCATACTCGCCGAGTCGGACATCGACCTTGAGAATCACCCCGTCGATCGGCGCCTTGACCACGGTCTTGTCGAGATCGGCCCTTGCCCCTTCGAGTGCTGCCTTCGCCTGGTCGAGCTTTGCTTCCGCCTCGCGGCGCTGCGCTGACAGGACCTCGTTCTGCTGCCGCGCGCTGGCGAAGGAGGCCTTCATGGCGGCGACGTTCGCGCTAGCCTTTTCGGCATCCGCTGTGGCCGTCTCGAAGCGCTGGCGCGTCGCATTGGCACCGCGCGCGAGAATCGCGTAGCGCGTGTGGTCCAGCGACGCGCGGGTGCGCTCGGCCTCGGTGCCGTCGAGGTTGGCGAGCGCCTGGTCGATCGCATCCCGCTGCAGGATGATGTTTTGATCGATCGAGCCGATCGCGGCGCTTGCCGCCGCGACCGAGGCCTCGTCCTGCGCGACGGCGGCCCGGTAATTGCGCGCGTCGATCGAGAAGAGCGGCTGTCCGGCTTTCACTGGGTCGCCGGCCACAACGTCGACGCGGGTAACGACACCGCCGCGCTCGACGGCGAGCGCGATCACCTCGCTCGCCGGCTCAATGATGCCGGCGCCCGCAACGTCGTTCTCGTAGGGGTGGGTGGGGGCTGCGATCGGCGGCGGCGTGATTGAGCGGGGACGGTACTTCGAGGCGATGGACCAGCCGGCGAAACCCATCATGGCGGCAGCGAGAAGCGGGATGCCGTGCCGGGTTGCGGAGAAGAAGGGTCGGGTCATCTCAGGCGGCCTCCGGGAGTTGGCCGACGGGCGCCGACCGGACTGACCGGATTCGGCCGTCCTCCATGGCGGCGATGCGGTCGGCGAAGCGGTAGATTCGGCTGTCGTGGGTGACGACGATGACCGCGCGTCCGGGAGCAAGAGCCGCTTCCTTCAGAATCTCGAGCACGGTCTGGCCGGTTTCGGCGTCGAGCGCCGCGGTCGGCTCGTCGCACACGATGAGCCGCGGCGCGTGAACAATGGCGCGCGCGATCGCGACGCGCTGCTGCTGGCCGCCTGAAAGCTGGTTCGGCAGCTTGCCGAGATGCGCGCCCATCCCGATTTGCTCGAGGATCGCACTGGCTTCCGTGGCAGCCTTTGGCATCGGCATTCCCGCGGCGACCAATGGGATCGCCGCGTTCTCGGCGGCGGTGAGTGCCGGCAGGAGGTTAAACTGTTGGAAGACGAAGCCGATCGCCTTGCGGCGAAAGGCGACTTTCTCGGCGTCCGGCAATTTTGTGATCGGCCGGCCGCAAGTCTCGACCTTGCCCCCCGTTGGACTGAGGATGCCGGCAATGATCGAGATCAGGGTCGTCTTGCCGCAACCGGACGGCCCGACAAGCATCGTGAGCTCTCCCGCTGGCACCTCGAAGTCGATCTCGTGCAGCACCTCGACGACGCCATCACCGGCGGGAAAGGATTTGGTGACGCCGCTACACCGGACGGCGAGGGATTCATCGTTCACGGCGTTTACCCCCGGAAAACGATCGCAGGGTCCACGACCATGACCTTGCGGACGCTGGCGAGACTTGCGATGACGATGATGACAAAGACGGCGCCCGCCGTTCCAGCGGCCACCTGCCATGGCAGCTCGAAACCGCGAAGGTTGATCGAGACGCGTGAAGTGATCTCGAAGAAGCCAGCGCAGAGCCCGATACCGATTGCATAGCCTATACCGGCAACGATCATGGCCTGCAGCAACACCATGCGCAGGATCGTGCGGTTGGCGACGCCCATGGCCTTGAGCGAGCCAAACTGGCGCAGGTTTTCGAGCACGAAGATGTAGAAGGTTTGCCCGACCACCGCGGCGCCGACGATGAAGCCCAGGGCGACGGTGATCCCGAAGTTCACCGGGATGCCCGTTCGCTTGATATAGTAGCCGATCGTGGCGAAGGTGAAGTCCCGCCAGGTGAGCGCTTTCAGACCGGTTTCGGCGGTGATCCGCTGAGCCAGCACATGCGTGTCCTCACCCGGCCGGGCGTGGACGAGGACGAACGACATTTGCTTGCGCGTGCGGCCGATAAAGTTCATCGCGCTTGAGTATTTGGTGTACACCACTGGGTAAGTTGTAAAGGGCGCGGATGCGTCGGAGATACCAACGATCACCGCCCGATGGTCGTTGAGCTCGATCACCTTCCCGAGCGTCGGCTGCTCGCCCGGCCACATGAATTGGAAGCCGGCTCTGTCGATGATCATCGCGTCCGGCTGTTTCAGGTTCTCGACCGAGCCCAGCACCATGCGCGGCGTGACGCCGATCAGGGTCGCGTCGTCGACGCCAAGCAGAATCACCTGCTGCAGGAACCCATCGCGTGTGTGGGCAACCGTTAAGCCCTTGTAAAAAGGAACAGCCCAGTCGACGCGATCCACGCCTCGCACGCGCCCGAGCTGCGTATCGGTCATGGGTTCGACTTCGTCGACGTATTCGACGCGCGGGTCCATGACCCAAATGTCGACCTCTCGGGCGTCGAGGATCTGGTTTGCGGTCCGCAACATCAGCCCTGTGAAAATCGAGACCTGGTTCGACATCAGCATCGTCGAGAAGGCGATCCCGAAGATGAGCCCGATGTATTTGGCTCGATCGCCAAACAGCATCTTGAGCGCCACACCGTCCATGCCAACCTCCCGATTGTGACCGAACGGTTCGGTCAATGAGCTTGACTTAACGAACTTTAGCGTATATGTCAAGGCCGACCGAACGGTTCGGTCAGCAGCTTCAACCAAACGTGAATGGGGAGGGCCATGGATTCCGATCTGGCCGAGGCGAAACCGCCTGCGCCTGCGGAGCATCAGGACAATGCCAAGCGACGCCAGATCATTGATGGCGCCCGCGAAGTGTTTTTGGCGCAGGGCTTCGATGCCGCCAGCATGGGCGAGATTGCCCGCGCGGCCGGGGTCTCAAAGGGGACGCTCTACGTCTATTTCGCCAGCAAGGAGCAGTTGTTCGAGGCGATAGCCGAGGAGGCGTGCGCGGCGCAGGCCGAGGGAGTGTTTTCCTTCGATCCCGCTGATCACGACGTCGAAGCCGTGCTTACCCGGCTTGGCTGTAGCTTTGTCAAATTCTTCTGCCGGCCGGGAGCCATGTCGCCGCTGCGCACGGTCATCAGCATCTCGGAACGCATGCCGGAGATTGGAAGGAAGTTCTACGAAACGGGTCCTGCGAAAGGGGTTGCGGCGTTTCACAGCTATCTCGATAGTCAGGTCACCGCCGGGACCCTGGTGATCGAGGACTGCGAGGTCGCCGCGGCCCAGTTCCTGGATTCTTGCCACGCCACGATTCTCAGATCGCTCCTTTTCAATGCCGGCGATGCGCCGACCGATGAGCGCATCGACCACGTGGTTGGCATTGCGGTCCGCACATTCCTGGCGGCCTACCGGCGTGTCGCCTGACTCTAGCCGATGGCTGCGGATTCGGTTGCATTCAACCCTGCGCGGTGGGCGAAGATCGCGAGGGCCGCCTGTCCCTCAAGCTAAACCTTATCGCAATCTGCCGCGCGCCAAATTCCGGCTTCGTGCTGCGCTAGGCGCGGCAAAACTGCGTTTGCCCAAATCGTCAATCCCACCAAAAATACCTCGCCTCAATGTTCTTATATTTGTGAACGGCTCAATATAGGCGCTCGCAACTGGATTTTTCGATGCCGGCCGTCGCGTGGTGCGGCCCTCGCGCCCTTGCGGTTTGGCGTGGGTAAGTCCATGTAACGGTGAAGGTGAAGCCTTCCGATATGTGTTGACAGCTTTCCAAACGGGTGAAAATTTGATCGCGTTGATCGGCGAAGAAGCTTCGCGAATTGCGAATCCTGTGGCAAACTCTCACATCTATGTGGACCTTAATAAGGAGTTCTGCATGTCGCGTGAGACCCATTTGGCCGCGCTCGGACAGCGTCACGATGCGCTCGACAAGGAAATTGCCAAGGAATTGTTGTATCCCGCCAAGGACGAGTTGAAATTGACCGAAATGAAACGGCGAAAGCTGCAACTCAAGGATGAAATCGCCAAATTGCAGTGCGAGCGCCCTTTCCCTAGCGTGCATTGAGTTGCCCGGCCGCCCGACCGCAGGAGCTGGATTGGACTTGCGGTCAGGAGCTGGCGTCCGCTCGCCCCCTCGTAGCGCTAAATTTCGCGCCTATCCTGGCTACCGCGGGCGGCAGATAACCGCACCGTTTGTGCGGCAACGTCGCATTGCCGCCGGGGGGTGTCGCTCGGCAGCGTGGGCGGGGCGGCAGCGCGCTTGGCGCGCGCCGCCAACATCGGCTAGGATCGCGCTGTTTGGAAGCACCCGTAGCTCAGCTGGATAGAGCGCTGCCCTCCGAAGGCAGAGGCCGTGAGTTCGAATCTCGCCGGGTGCGCCACTGATTTCAAATAGTTGTCACTACCCATCAAACCCAGGTTAATTCTAAACTGACCAAATGCTCACTACTCGTTAGGCCGTTCTGGCGTGTTGTAGGTGAGGGAAGTTTAAATGGACCCCGATTTTGGGACCACCGGCTAAGTTGGAGATGGTCCGCTTCGTTTGCTAGACGGAGCGAACCATGACGAAGAAGACGAGACGCAGGATCGACGCGGGCTTGAAGGCGAAGATCGCCTTGGCGGGTATGCGGGAACAGGCGACAGTCGCCGACTTGGCGCAGCGCTACGAAGTCCATCCCAACCGGATTTACGCCTGGAAGAAGCTGTTGCCGGAAAATGCGGCGCACGCTTTCGACGCCGGCGTCGGCCGGGACGCCGAGGCCGGTCGCGAGCGGGAGATCGAAAAGCACCACGCCAAGATCGGCCACCTCGCGGTGGAGCCCGATTTTTGAGCCGAAAGGTCCGGAAGATGAGCGCGCTGGACCGCAGAGCGATGCTCGACCACGCCGACAAGACGCTGTCGATCAGAAGGCAATGCGCGCTCATTGGTGTCGCGCGCTCCGGCGTCTACCGGCCGAAGAAACTGGCCAACGACAACGCAGCCGCGCTTATGCGCCGCATTGACGAGCTGTTCACCGCCTGGCCCTTTCTCGACTCGTGCCGGATGACGGCGATGCTGTGCGCCGAAGGCTCGATCATCAATCGCAAACGCATGCAGCGGCTGATGCGCCAGATGGGCATAGCGGTGCTCGGGCCGAAGCCGAGGACGACCAAACCCTCGCCCGGTCACAAGATTTACCCCTATCTCCTGCGCAACGTGACGATCGAATGCGCCAACCACGTGTGGGCTGCCGACATCACCTATATTCCGGTCGGCCGGGGCTTCCTCTATCTCGTGGCGATCATCGATTGGGCGAGCCGCGCGCTGTTGGCGTGGCAGCGGTCCAACACAATGCACGTCTCGTTCTGTCTCATGGCGCTCGACGACGCTTTTGCGCGGTTCGGCAAGCCGGAGATATTCAATACCGATCAGGGCTCGCAGTTCACGAGCGCCGCGTTCACCGGCGCGCTCGTGGCGCACGGCGTCGCCATCTCCATGGACGGCCGTGGCCGTTGGGTGAACAACGTCTTCATCGAGCGGCTGTGGCGGTCTCTCAAACACGAAGACGTGTATCTCAAAGGGGCTATGCTGTATCGCTCGACGCACTGCCTCTGTCGTGCAAGCGCATCCGTGCAAAACTTGTCCCATAACCTCTCCCGTTGCAGCCGGCTACACTTTATACCACCACAACGTGGGACTAAACACCTAAACTAGCGTTCTTTGCTGAGAAAGGCGGCGAACGCGGCGCGGGCTTCATCGGACCGCATTGCGGCGGAAAAAAGCCGCGCCTCGTCCTCGATCCGGGCACGGATTTCCTCGCCATTACCGCGCATGAGGCGTCGCGTGGCGGCAATCGCCGCGCGCGGTTTTGCCGCGAGCTGGCCTGCCTTCTCGATCGCGAAACCGCGCAGCTCGCACGCCGGAACGATGGCATTGGCAAGCCCGAGCCGCACCGCCTCCCCGGCGCCAAAAGCTTCTCCGAGCAGCAAAAACTCGGCCGCCTTTACCATCCCGGCACGGCGCGGCAGAAGCAACGAGGACGCCGCCTCCGGCACCAGGCCAAGATCGACGAAGGGCAGGCGAAAGGTCGCGTCCGGCGCGGCATAGACGAGATCGCAATGCAGCATCATCGACGCACCGATGCCAATCGCCATGCCTTCGATCGCCGCGACGAGCGGCGTTTCGCAAGCGGCGAGCGCCTTGATGAACGTGAAGGCGGGAAATTCGCCAGGCTCCGCATTTACGTCAAGAAAATCCGCGATATCGTTGCCCGCCGTGAACGCGCCGCCAGACCCGGCGAATACGACGGCGCCGATGGATGGGTCGTGTTCGGCGTCGCGCAGCACCTGCGTTGCCGCCTTATACATCGCGCGGTTGAGCGCGTTCTTTTTGTCCGGCCGGTCGAAGGTCACGCAAACAACCGCGCCTGCGCGCTCGATCCTGAGGTTTGGCGTTTGCATCGAGCGTCTCGTCGCGTCAGAGTCTTATTGGCCAAGTGCGGCGGCGCCCGCATGCACGGAGCCGGCGCCGCGAGTGACTTCGCGTTCGAGGCCGCCCGCGCCGGCCACGATATTTTCGGCAAAGAAACGCGCGGTCGCGATCCGCGCGGACAATGCGGAATCGCTATTGCCCGCGGCCAGGAGACGATGGGCGGCAAGCGCGCCTCTCGCCAGTGCCGTACCTCCCCGCGCGAACGCAAAAAGCCGCAAATAGGGCGTCGCGCCGGCGAGCGCATCGCCCACGCGTGTTGTCGAAGCGTCCAGCATGAAGGCGGTGGCGCGCTCCACTGCATCCACGGCTGCAGCCAAGCATGGCTCCATTTCGCCGAAGCTTTCGGCATTGCTCTTTCGCAGCTCCCCGATTGCCGCGCGCATATCGGCGATCTCGCGACGCACCGCCGCGCCTCCGGAAAGACCGAGCTTACGCTGCACTAGATCGATCTCCTGAATGCCATTGGTGCCTTCATAGATCGCGGCGATTCTCGCGTCGCGCGCAAATTGCGCAACGCCAGTCTCTTCAATATAGCCCATGCCGCCATGCACCTGAATCCCAAGCGAGGCAATCTCGTTGCCGATGTCGGTCGAAAAGGCCTTGGCGATCGGCGTCAGCAAGGACGCCCGCTCCGCGGCGCGCTCCCGCGCGGAATTGTCTTGTTCCCGGCGCGAACGGTCGATCGACGCGGCGGTGATAAAACAGATCGCCCGCGCGGCGGCCGTCATCGCCTTCATCGTCATAAGCATGCGGACAACGCCGGGATGTTCTACGATGGGACTCATCGCCTCGCCGCTATCGCCTGGAACATGACCCTGGCGTCTCTCCTTGGCGTAGCCAAGCGCTTGCTGAAACGCGCGCTCCGCGATCGCGACGCCTTGCGCGCCGACATTGAGCCTGGCGCTGTTCATCATCGTGAACATGCAGGCAAGCCCCTTGTTCTCCTCGCCGATCAGAAACCCTATCGCGCCGCCATGATCGCCATAGACCATCGTGCAGGTGGGCGAGGCATGGATGCCGAGCTTATGCTCCAGCGAGATGCAACAGACGTCGTTGCGGGCGCCTAGCGCGCCATCGCCATCGACGAGAAATTTCGGCACGAGGAAGAGCGAGATGCCGCGCGTTCCCTGCGGCGCATCGTGCAAGCGCGCGAGCACGAAATGAACGATATTATCGGCCATATCGTGCTCGCCATAGGTGATAAAGATTTTTGAACCGAAAAGCTTGTAGGTTCCGTCGTGCTGCCGCTCGGCCTTGGTTTTGAGCGCGCCGAGGTCGGAGCCCGCCTGCGGCTCGGTCAAATTCATGGTGCCGGTCCATTCGCCCGAGACGAGCTTTGCGAGATAGACCGCCTTCAACGCGTCGTGCGCATGCGATTGCACAGCCTCGATCGCGGCAAGCGTGAGCAGAGGGCAAAGGCTGAACGCCATGTTCGCGGCGTTCCAGATTTCGATGCAGGCGGTATTAAGAAGCACGGGCAGGCCCATGCCGCCATATTCGGAAGGGCCGGTGATCGCGTTCCATCCCCCCCCGGTCCATTGCCGGTAGGCCTCGGCAAAGCCTGGCGCGGTCGCGACCCTGCCCGCTGCAAACTTCGCGCCCTCCTTGTCGCCAACGCGGTTCAAGGGGCTAAGGACATTTTCGGCGAATTTTCCCGCCTCTCGCAGGGTCGCCTCGGCAAAGCCGTCGCCAAGATCGGCGTAGATTCCGTCTTTTTGTCCAAGATCCAGCCCCGCCTCATGCGTCATGGCGAAAAGAATGTCGGCAATAGGCGCGCGGTAACTCATCGATGTCTCAGCAACCTCCATCACGCCTGCGGGGCCAGAAGATTGGCGTCGCGCACGAGCAGCCAGCGCCCGTCAGGCTCCTTGCGCAGGATCGTGAGCGTATAGCCCGACCGGCGAAGCGGCGCGCCGCCGCCGGGCGGCGTCATCGTCACTTCGAGGTAGTTCCTAAGATAGGCCCAATCGCCGAGGACCTCAATTTCCTTAATGTCGCTCGATCCCTCGAAACGGACATCCTTCAGCGCTTTGGAGCTAGCGGCAAACGCTTCCTTCCCGAACGGCTTCTGGCCGGGAACCATGAAGATCACATCGTCCGCCATCAAGCCGAGCACCGTTTGAAAGTCCCCTTTTTGGCTCGCGGCGAGCCAAGTTTGAACCAGCTCGCGTATGGCGCGCTCATCGTCCGGCATTCCGGCCGCCTCCCTTCGAGCTCGGTCTCATCGCTTAGGTAACTATACTTCAAACTAAAGCAATCGTGCTCAATGGGAACTGCCCGAACTATAGCCTGAACTATAACCTGCGCCATAGCCCTGCTGGTAGATGTTGCGGCCTTGCTGAAGGTTGAGAAGGCACAGTTTAAAGCTGTCTGTTCCAAGCCGGAACCCGAGCGACCCGCAGTGAGCTTCGTCCTCGCGTAACTGGGCGGCCTGGGCGGCTTGCTCGGCGGCTATCATTTCTGGAGTCGGAGCACAACCCGCCATCGCGAAGGCGAGCAGGATGCTCAGTGCGGTTATCCTTTTCATGGTGGTATACTTTTTCGGGTCAAGCAACGGACGGACGAAGGGCTTGCCATACCTCGTGCACCGCCCGCCGCCTGATGCACCGGGTCTGAAATTGAATTAGAAAGCAATGGCGCTTCTTGCGCTGCCAAGGATGAGCTACGGCCGATGAATGGCAGATAAAAGTTGAGGAAATTCCCGCCCCCAAGGCAAAAAACAATTGACGCCGACGCGGCGGGCATTGCCGAGGCGGCGGCAATCCTCCGCGCGGGCGGCCTCGTCGCCTTGCCGACCGAGACGGTTTACGGCCTGGCCGCCGATGCTACCTCGGAAGCCGCAGTCGCCCGGATTTATGCGGCGAAGAGGAGGCCAAAATTCAATCCGCTCATCGCGCACGTCGAGAGTCTGGAAGCGGCGCTCGGGCAAGGCATTTTTTCCGCCAATGCCTTTCGCCTCGCCGAGGTATTCTGGCCTGGGCCGCTTACCCTTGTGGTCCCGCTCGCGCCCGGCGCAACGATCTGCGCCGCCGCCCGCGCGGGCCAGCCAAGCATCGCCTTGCGGGTGCCGGACCATCCGGTCGCGGCTGCGGTGATCGCGGCGGCGGGGCGGCCACTGGCGGCGCCTTCCGCCAATCGCTCCGGCCGGTTGAGCCCGGTCACCGCCGCTCATGTGGCGCAAGATTTTGCCAGCGAAATCGACCTGATCCTCGATGGCGGGCGCTGCCCCGTGGGTCTTGAGTCAACGATCGTCGAATGCCTCGAAGAGCACCCGCGATTGCTGCGGCCAGGCGGGATTGCAAGGCACGACATCGAGGCCGTGCTGGGCCACGCGCTTGGGGAAGCCTTGGGGTCCGGCCCGGTTCGTTCGCCGGGGATGCTTAACTCCCATTACGCACCGCGCGCAAAACTTCGTCTTGAGGCGGCAACACGCGACGAGGGCGAGGCGGGCCTCGATTTCGGCGGGATTTTTGGCGCGGGCAAAAACGTGCTGGATCTTTCGCCCAGCCGGACTCTCGCGGAGGCCGCGGCAAATCTTTTCATTTTTTTGCGCGAGCTCGACGCCCGAGAACCCGCCTGCATCGCCGTCGCGCCGATCCCTCGCGAAGGTTTGGGCGAGGCCATCAACGACCGGCTTTCCCGCGCCGCCGCGCCACGCGATACACCATAGTAAAGGGTTGAACCAGACAAGGTCGTGCCGCGTCCGCTCGGCAAATTTCGGTTCGCGAACAGCCTCGGCCAGCAATGACGTCGCCTTTATATGTTGCATATATATAACCAGCATTCCCTCAAATGACGCGCTAATTTGCCGCGCGTTTCCCTCCGCCTTGTCCGAGGAGCAGAAAGGAAGCAGTATGAGACTGAAACCGACCACTATTTGGACAATGCCGGTTGAAACTGGCCCAGTCGACCCGGGATCGCCGTACGTGCCCAATCCCGGCATCCTGACCCGTGACTTGGCCAACGCAGGGAGATCGGAAAATGGTGAACGAACGGCTGCTCCGCCTGAAAACCGGAGCCATCGACGAAACAAGAAAACTATTCTGGATATTTATCTATCTTTGGGTTCTGTTGAGTTTGTTTTCTTTTCATAAAGCGCTCGTTTTGAAAGAAGAGAGCCTAATTTACCATCAAGGATTTGCCATTATCAATGCCTTGGCCTTGGCAAAGGTCGTGCTGCTCGCGGAATTTTTTCATGTCGGAGACAGATTAAAAAATAGGCCGCTCATCTATCCAATCATGTTCAAGTCTGCAGTTTTTGCCGTGATACTAATGTGCTTCCATATAATTGAAGAATCTGTTATCGGAGTATTGCATGGCAAGACGCTTTTTCAATGCATTCCCGATATCGGCGGCGGAACACTGCAGGGAATACTCATGGTCGGAATCATCATGTTTGTCGTGTTGATGCCGTTCTTTGCCTTTAGGGAACTCGAAGGAGCTCTCGGAACGGAACAATTGCGCTTCCTTTTATTCGGAGGCGAAACCAAGGTGCGCGCAGCTCCGCCAATTATGCGGGGACCAGACGAAACGTAACATAATGTAATATCATAGCTTAGGTGTTTAGTCCCGCGTTGTGCTGGGAGCTTTAAGATCGGAGCCGTTCGAAGCGGCATGATGCGGCCGCTGACCCGACCGCAATTCAGGGAGCGGCCAAAACGCGGATTGGCGGAACCGGTTCGGCTGATCCAGGCGGGCGTCTTCTTTTCCCAGTTCTGAATGCGGATGGTCGTTTCGTCGCGACCGACGGTCGAGTATCCCGGCGCCGAGCAATACTGGCCGGCAAAATTGCGCTGGTGCGCGGCATCGGCCCGCGCCTAATGGATCGCGCTCTCGCCCTTGATATAATCGGCTCCCCGCGACCCCGCGCATTAGGGCCAATGATCCGGCATCAAATGACCGCCCTCACTCCGGCTTTCCGTGTGTCTCGCCATCCGGACACTTCGCCAAGACGCCGACGTGGGTGGCCCAACCGCGCCCTGTTGCGCCCCTATGCAACGAATGCAACGCGGTATTTCAAGTCCCATTTCGTGTGGCTTAGGCTTTCCAACGAGGGCCATCGTGACGCGCCCTTTCTTGGGCTTGGCGGCGCAAGATCGGGAAGGGCATGCTGGAGTGGAAAACGCCAAGCGCCTGCTGTCACCCCCGCAAAGCCGGGCGATTACCCGGCAGAATTTAAGAACTGGCGTCAAGCCATGCAGAAATCACGTAAGCCCAAGAGCAGGTTCGATTTCCAGCGAACGCGTTCCTTGGCCGGCTTGCCATTAAGCTAAAATAAAAGCTAAATTGTTTAGGCAATCTGGGGAAAAGGCGGATCATGGCAAAAAAATTAAGCGAGGATGACCGCGCTTTATTGCTGGCCGAATTCGAGCGTCTGAGTCAGGAGCATCGCGACCTCGACGCCGCGATCGAGGCATTGCTCCATCTTGGTAGCGCCGACCGGCTGCAAATCCAGAGGCTCAAGAAGCGAAAACTCGCTTTGCGCGACCGTCTAACATTTCTCGAAGATCAGCTTACGCCCGACATCATCGCCTAATCGCTTGGGACGGTGGTTTGCTGCGAAGTCTTGCGCGGCAATCGCGTGATCCCGATCAGACTCGCCGTCTCCCCCGCCCGTCGAAGGACGGCACTTGCGGAGATTTATGATGGCCAGCGCGGCCCGGTTCCCGATGGCGCGCAGCTGCAGAAAACAGCCGTTCAGCTTGACCAAACGCCTCTCCAAAGCGCACTGGTATGGTGGATTTCATGAGTCAGGACCCTAGTTGGCGCGGGGCCGAGCAGAAATGTTGATCGCTTAAAAATGCGCTGGAGCGTGTTCTTCGAAAATGGTAACCGGGCTGCAAACCGGTGATATTATTTCGCGCGCTTCCGCTCAAATGGCTCGTCACGAGCCTTTACCGAGGCGGGACACCAGGAGCGCAAGGAATAACAGATGTTGGAGCGATCCATGAAATACGCTTCTGTCGTCTTTATGCTCAGCGTTGTAATCTCAATGGGTTCGGCTTGGGCGGAAGGTCCGCAATCTTTAGGAACAGATAGCCTTAAGAGCCTTCAGAGAATAGCGTTCCAGTCCAAATGTGCTTCACACTCCTGGAAGCATGGACGCGGTCTTGCTCCGCGATCCTACATCGAAGGTGTAGCTCTCGTATTTGCGCGAGCAGTCTGTCATCCAGATCGCTCCGATACCCAGATTGTCTCTGCCCCAATGAGCCGAAAATCCGATGCTAACGATGCGCTGGCGGTCTACGAGCAAAAGTTTGCGGCTGCTGGGATGATAAATGACAAGGCAGGCGTCGATACTCTAAGGCACAGTTACACACTTCTTATCGGTCTCGGTATGATGGAAAGCTCTGGTAAATACTGCGAGGGCCGCGACGTAAGCCAATGCTTCGCGGGGGCCGACGACGCAGAGGCCGGATTGTTTCAAACTTCATACGGCGCTCACATCCATAGCCTCGTGCTCGACAATCTGTTCAAGGCCTACAAGAGCGACCAGAACCAGTGCCTGTTGAACATATTTCACGACTCTTTAACCTGCCGAATTGTCAAAAGTCACAACCCAAAGTGTCCATCCGCAACCAGCGACGTGGCGGGGACAGGTGACGGTGCTGACTGGCAGAGACTTACCAAAGATTGCCCAGCCTTCGCCACGGAATACGGGGCCGTCGTGCTTCGCACGAATGGCGGGCGGCATGGTGAATTCAATCCGATCCGCAAACAACAGGCAGAGCTTCGCCCGGAATGCGATAGCATGCTGCAAAGCGTTCAGAGTTTCGTTGGCCACAATCCCGAAATCTGTTCGGCTCTCTGATTGAGCGATGCAGACAAGGACAGGATATTCCTAAAGCCTTCTCAGACATGACGGTCTTGAATGACCCTTAAGTGACGGGTCACGGTCGTCTAAGTCGCGGAGAAGGCTTTCGGCGCAAGTTTATTGTCGTCGCTGGTTTCGACTTTTTCACCAGAATTCAAGAATTTTGCTCGAAAGTCAACCAGTTGAAAACATTATTGTTTCTTCGTGCGTAAGTCAGGTGCAAAACAAAGTGCATGGTCGGCGAGACATTACGGCGGCTCGTCCTCCCGGTCACATGCCGCGATCCCTGCCATTTCCCTCCTTCAAATGGCAAAGCCCTTTCAAATAAGGCTGGCCGGCGGTAGCACTATCGAATACGCGAGGCCCGAGCGTCATGACGGCTGATCCAGAAAAACGCATTCTCCTTATCATCGGCGGCGGCATCGCGGCTTATAAGGCGCTCGATCTTATCCGGCGCCTGCGCGAGCGCGGGTTTTTCGTGCGCGCGGTGATGACGGAAGCTGCACAGCGGTTCGTGACCAAGCTCGCCGTCGAAAGCCTGACCGGGAACAGCGTGTTCGACGATCTCTTCGCGGTAACCGACGGCGGAGGCATGGGCCATATCGAACTTTCCCGCGATGCCGATCTTCTCGTCGTCGCTCCCGCCACCTCAAACCTTCTCGCCAAGATGGCGCATGGCTTAGCCAACGATCTTGCCTCGACCCTGCTTCTCGCCACCGACAAAAAAATCCTTGTCGCGCCGGCAATGAATTTGCGCATGTGGCTGCATCCGGCGACCCAGCGCAACGCCGCCATCTTGCAAAAGGATGGGGTGGCTTTTGTGGGTCCCGAGGACGGCGGCATGGCATGTGGCGAATATGGCCCCGGCCGGATGAGCGAGCCCCTCGCGATCCTTTCGGCGATCGAGCAAGTTTTGGCGAGCGGCACGCGGATCGCATTGCCAGCGCACCTTTCACCCAAACAAGAGGCAACCGGCGCGCTTGCCGGGCGGCGCGTGCTGGTCACCTCGGGGCCGACGCACGAGCCAATCGATCCGGTCCGCTACATCGCCAATCGCTCGTCAGGCAAGCAGGGCCACGCGATCGCCGCCGCCGCCGCCGCCGCCGCCGCCGAGGTCGTGCTTGTGTCGGGGCCCGTCAAGCTGGCCGATCCGTTGGGCGTCAGGACCATTCATGTCGAAACCGCGCGGGAAATGTTGCGGCAAGTCGAGGCGGCGCTGCCCGCCGACATTTTTATTGGCGTCGCGGCGGTCGCCGATTGGCGGGTGGCCGAGATTGCCGCCGCGAAGATCAAGAAAGATCCGAAGCAGAACGCTTGTCTGACGCTTGTCGAAAATCCGGATATTCTGGCAGCGATGGGGCGGCGTTCCAAGGACCGCCCGGCCGTGGTCGTTGGCTTCGCGGCCGAGAGTGAAAAGCTCGTCGAGAACGCGCAAGCCAAACTCACGGCCAAAAACTGCGATATGATTGTCGCCAACGACGTGAGCGCAGCGTCCGGCGTGTTGGGCGGCGAGAACAATAAGGTGTTGATTTTGACCAAAAAGGGCAAGGAGTCCTGGCCCTGGATGACCAAGCAGGAGGTGGCGCGCCGCGTTGTTGCCCGGCTGGCCGCAATGCTTGCGGAAACCGGCCGATGAACACGGCAACCGTAAGGGTCGGATTGAAACGCTTGCCGCATGGCGAAGGCTTGCCGATCCCCGCCTATCAGACGGCGGGGGCCGCGGGGCTCGATCTTCTCGCCGCCCTGCCGCGCGACACGAAAATCGTGCTCGAACCGGGTGGCAGGTATCTGGTTCAGACTGGCATGGCGCTCGCTATCCCGCAAGATTACGAGGCCCAGGTGCGGCCGAGATCCGGGCTTGCGCGCGACCACGGCGTTACCGTATTGAACGCGCCCGGAACGATCGATTCCGACTATCGAGGCGAGGTCGGGGTGCTGTTGATTAATCTCGGCGACGAACCCTTCGAGATCGTCAGGGGTGCCCGGAT
This sequence comes from Methylocella sp., assembly GCA_050728655.1. GTDB lineage: Bacteria > Pseudomonadota > Alphaproteobacteria > Rhizobiales > Beijerinckiaceae > Methylocapsa. The sequence goes on along the minus strand of JBOHJQ010000041.1, from coordinate 8,971 downwards.
CGCTCAGCTCGTCGTCGCGCCGCTGGCAAGGGCGATCCTCGTCGAAACCGGGGAATTGACCGCGACGGCGCGGGCAAGCGACGGGTTTGGATCAACCGGGCGAACGGCCGGCCGGGAGGATCCATAGTGATCCTCCTCTCCCGCCGCGGCCATCTCGCTCTCGCCGCGGTCGTTGATATAGCGATTCATGCGCGCCCAACCCCGATCGCCGCGAAGGCGCTGGCGGCGCGGCTCGAACTGCCGCCGCGACATCTTGAGGGCTTGCTGCAAAGCCTCGTTCACGCCAATATTTTGAAAGGTGTGCGCGGCCCGCGCGGCGGCTATGAATTGGCCCGGGAACGCCGCCGGATCACCGCGGCATCTGTCTTGCGCGCGGTATCGAGCGAGAACGGAGGCGACGAGGCGCCGCACTGCCGGCTCGTCAAGCAGCTGGTCGCGCCAATTGTCGAAGCGGCGAACAAGGCCTTTCTGGATGAGCTTGAAACCATCACCATCGACGATATTTGCCGCCGCGCGGAAGATTTGAAGCTGGGAGACGAAAAAAACTTGGGCGCCGACTTCACGATCTGATCCCGGCACGCGGAAGCGGGAACGCGTCTCCCGAAGGCCAACTCTCCGCCGGCAAGGATCAATGCAAGCTTACCATTTCGAGTTCCTGGCTCATCGCGTTGGCCAATGCGGCAGCGCGTGAATCGGTGACGATGATCGGCGTGCCATCGGCGGCAAGCAGGGCAAAGAGCTGGAGGCCGGGCTGGATCGCGGGCGCCGCCGGGAAAAGCCGGCTCACGTCCTCCGAACGGATAGGTTTCAGATAGGCGACCCGGCCACCGCCGAGGCTTGCCAGCTGTTCATTGGTAAGCAAGGGCCACGACTCAGGATTGTCGGTGTTCAGCATCGCAGCATCTCCTCACATGGCGGTCTCCCGGAGACCCGCCGCCCGCTCCCGCTTTCGCAAGCCCGTTGGCACTCAAAGCGAGCTGGGGGCAGGCAATAACGAACAATTACGCCCATTTCACGAAGCCTTGCGGCCTTCGTCATGGAATCCTTGATGGCACCCCATCGCTGGGGGCCAGTGATCCGCATATGGAGATAGCCGTTTTTCTTTCAAGGGCTTCTGTGGCGAGGGATATTGCAGGTCATGCTCCGCGCGCCGCGGAAATTCCTGCCGCCCTCTTGGAAAGACGCATGGAAGTGCTTTGCCACGCGACGTAAAATCCGCAAAGTCGAGTTGAGGAATGATCCTACTTCATAGTATTACAGTGACCGCATTCAGTTGCCGGGGCCGCGCAACACCACCTTGCGGCATCCGCCGGATCATTGAGAAGCAGCGCGGCCAGGGTCGCGGGCCATCGGGGAGGGTGCCATGACGCGTTTACAATCAATAGAGCATTTCGTCGTCCTTATGCTGGAAAATCGCTCCTTCGACAATCTGCTCGGTGGTCTCTATTCGAAATCGAAGGATTTCGAAGGCGTGGACGGAAGCGAATCCAACAAGGACCGTTCGGGCACAGTCTGGCCTCTGACCGAGACGCCGGGCGGTGACGTGGCCGGTCTATCCGTCCCGAATCCCGATCCAGGAGAACTCTGGCAGGACATCAATGTGCAGATTTTCGGCTCCGGCCAGCTGCACGGGGTCGCACCCTATCCGCCGCGCGACGGCGCCGTCGCCGATATGAGCGGCTTCGTCGATAATTATACGGACCGTCCGTCGCGAACCGGAAACGATCCCCGGCAGATCATGAGCCGTTACAAGCCGGAACGGGATGTGCCGGCGCTGGCGACGCTGGCGCGCCAGTTCGCCGTCTGTGATTCATGGTTCGCCTCCGCCCCCAACCAGACGTGGCCGAACCGATTTTTCGTGCATACGGGAACGGCCGATGGTTACGAAAACAACAGCCCTAAAGCGCTGTTTTTCAAGATGCCGACGGTATTCGACTCCTTTGACAGGGCGCCATCCAAGCCGAGCTGGGCGATTTACCACCACGACCTTCCGCAGACGATGACACTGGCGGAGCTTATTCAAAAGACACATAATTTCCACTTGTTCGATACCTTCGTGCGACACGCGCGCGACGGCGTCTTACCGAATTATTCCTTCATCGAGCCGCGTTATTATACGGACATACGCTTGTTTCCGCCGCAGATCAATTTGCCCAACGACATGCATCCGCCGCATATCGTTTGCTTTGGCGACCAGCTCGTCGCCTCTGTCTACAATGCGTTGCGCAGCAATGTCGAAGCGTGGAAAAAGACGATCCTCGTCGTCGTCTTCGACGAACATGGCGGCTGTTACGATCATGTGCCGCCGCCCAAGGCGGTTTCACCCGGCTTGGTTGTGGGCAACAATCCCAACCGTTTCGCCTTTGATCGCTACGGCGTTCGCGTTCCCGCCGTGATCGCCTCGCCCTATATTCGGCCCGGCACGATTCTGCGGCCGAGCGACAATTACCCGGAGGACGGTGCGACGCCTTTCGACCACGCCTCGGTGATCAATACGCTGCGCCACCGCTTCGAACTTGGCGCGCCCCTGACTCCGCGGGTGGAGGCGGCGCCCACGCTGGAGCGCGTCCTGAATGGGGACACGCCGGAGAATTTGGGGCCGGAGACGATCGCCGCCTCGGATTGCAAGGTCAGTCTGTTCTACAAGATCAAATCCCAATTCGAATTGTGGAACGATTTCCAGGCGAGCCTGCACGAGATGGCGCGCAAATTGCCGATCCCTGACCATGGCCGCGCCCAATTCTTCCTCGACCGTCATGTGACGCGGGACAATCCGCAAAAGCCCGACGGAGTGCACAGTGGATTTGGTGCGATTTGGCGGCGCGGGAGATACCTCGTTCTTAAGCCTTTCGGATGGAGGCGCTGACTTTCGTGCTGCAGGCTTGAAGACGGCGCACCGGCGGCGGAGGTGTTGAAGCATGGCGGAGATGGCCACGACTAATTCCACGGACACGAAACCGCAAGGCTGCGTCGCGAATTTGAGCAGGGAAGAAATCCTCGAACGGGCAAAAGCGAATCCAGAACCGCCCTGCCGGCTACAACCCGTAGCGAGGCAAGGGTAGTGTTTCAGACTTAATTTCCGCAATTGGTGGTTAGCGGTCTTTCATATAGTCGACCGGAAAATCAAGGGACGCCAAGAGCAGACATGCAGTATTGCTAAATCACGTTCCATAGCCTCGCTTGAGGAGCATGCTTGCAGCACGGTCGAACTCCTTGGCCGTCGGGAGCGCGAAATCGAGCGCATCGGCGTACCGCGTAATAATGTTGAACAGCGCGCAGACCGCGATTGCATCCGTCAGAGCTTCAGCGCTTACGCCGGCATGAAGCACCGCCTTTGCATTCTCCGCTGTCAGTTCCATGGGCCGCAGCGTCATGATCTCTAGGAATTCCAGAGTTGCCTTTAGACCTTTGCAGATCGGCACTGCATGATAGTCCCGAAGTGCCGCGTCAACTGGCGACCGCTGCATCTCTTTCGCCGCGATCGCTCCGTGAGCGCCGACGCAAAAGTCGCACGAGTTCCATTTGGCGACCATCGCCGCCATCAATTCACGCTCGCCGACGCTCCACGCGCTCGGTCCGCGCATCGCCGCCTGAGTCCACGTCCCCATCGGAATGCCGAAAAAATCTTTGTGATAAAAAGCGACCCGCGCCGCATCTGGCAGCCGCATTCGCGAAACCAGTGAGATGAAGCCGATGAGCAGGCGGTGGAAGGCACTATCGCCTCGATCGATCTCACGTAGGCGCATTGGTCACATCATCCAATATCTTGATCCCTTGCCTCCAACGAAGCAGGCCGGCGCCCACCGCAGCAGCCGCGATGACTTCGAAGGCAGCCTTCTCACTCCCCGTTGTGCGCAGGACGCCTGCGACTTGCGCATCTGTGACCCGAGCTGCCGCCTCACCGACCTGGCGTACGAGATCGTCGTAGGGATCGACCAGGGGCGGCCCACCGGCTGCCCTTTCCGCAATCGCCTGGCGCATCCCCCGATCAGTCTCGCCCGGTCCATCGAGAACCCTGCCTCGGAGCGCTTCTGCGAGACCACGATGGTCAGGCTGACTGGGTGTCATCATCGAGCACGCCTACGGCATTGATACTCTTGAACGTCCACTTCGGGGGCAAGGTTTACCATAGGCCTTGGTCGGAGTGAAGGTGTGCAACCGGTCGTAAGCGGACGAGTTTCAAACTAAGACACTCCCGTGGCAAGGCAAGGGTAGCCAAGCGCGTCCCAAGTTGCTAGAGCATTCCGCAACCAAGTAAAAGCCTCGCTCGCCTTGAAATAGTTAAGCAAACCGCAAAGTCACACTTGCCGGGCCTTTCCATGCGCAACGGCGCTATTACGCGCAAGACCAAGGAAACCGATATCGAGGTCAAGGTCGATCTCGACGGCACCGGCTTGGCCAGAATTGCGACCGGGATCGGCTTTTTCGACCATGTGCTGGAACAACTTGCGCGCCACTCGCTGATTGATATCGATATCCGCGCGGCGGGCGATCTTCATATCGATCAGCATCATACGGTCGAGGATACCGGCATAGCGCTCGGTCAGGCGGTACGCCAGGCCTTGGGCGACATGGCTGGGATCACCCGCTTCGCGGACGTGCTTCTGCCGATGGACGAGACTCTTACGCGCGTTGCCGTGGATATTTCCGGCCGGCCGTTTTTGGTTTTCAAGACGAAATTCGCGCAGGCCAAGATCGGCGCCTTCGACAGCGAACTCGTGCGTGAGTTTTTCCAGGCCTTCGCCGCCCATGCCGCGATGAATATTCACGTCGAAACTTTATATGGCGAAAATGCGCATCATATCGCCGAATCTTCGTTCAAGGGTTTGGCCCGCGCCTTGCGCGCCGCGGTCGCGCTCGACCCACGCCAAAAGGGCGCGATCCCGTCGACCAAGGGCTCGCTGTCCGACTAGCGGTTTCGAAGGAACCTAACCATGGCGCTCTACTCGGTGCATATCCAGGGCGATCGGCAGCACTCCGTCGCCGAGGCCGCGTTCGTGCTGCAGGCTTTTAGCTGGAAAGCGTTCTTTTTTGGCCCGCTTTGGTTGCTTCGGCACCGGCTTTGGGCCGGTCTCGCGCTTTGGGCCGCCGCTTATGCGATCCTGATCGCGGCCTCGCTCACTGTTGTTACGGCTTCGTCCGGCGTCGTCATAGCCTTGGCGTTGCAAATGCTACTCGGTCTCGAAGCCAACCGGCTGCGCGAGGCAAAGCTAGGGCGCCAAGGGTATCGACTCGTCGAAATCATCAGTGCCCCGGCCCGCGACGAAGCGGAAATCGCTTTCTACCGTCATTTCGAAGCGCCGGACGGCCCGCTCGCGGATATCGCGTCCGGTGCGCGAGGCGGCGCCGGTTCGTGAGGGCGTGGCCGTGAATGTTGCCATCGTCGATTATGGCTCGGGCAATCTTCACTCCGCCAGCAAGGCTTTTCAACGGGCCGCGCGCGAGGCGGGCCTTTCAGCAACAATCGATGTCACGCCCGATCCGGACGCCGTTTTCCGCGCGGATCGCATTGTTTTGCCCGGCGTCGGCGCCTTCGCCGATTGCCGGCGCGGCCTCGACGCGTTGCCGGGAATGATCGCGGCCATGACAGAAGCGGTGTTTGAGAAGGCTCGTCCGTTCCTCGGGATTTGCGTCGGCATGCAGTTGCTGGCCACGCGAGGACTTGAATATCAAACCACGCCCGGCCTCGGCTGGATCGGCGGCGATGTCGAGCCAATCGATTCGCAACACGGCCGCCTGCGCATCCCGCACATGGGCTGGAATACGCTCGAGGTGGCGAGCGAGCATCCGCTTCTTGCCGGGATACCGGCCGGGGAGGAGGGCTTGCACGCCTATTTCGTGCATTCCTATGCGTTCAGGCCCTCGCGCCAAGACTGCATCATAGCAGCGGCCGATTATGGCGGCCCCATCGCGGCGCTCATCGCGCGCGAAAATATCGCTGGAACTCAATTCCATCCGGAAAAGAGTCAGGCGCTCGGCCTCGCGCTGATCACCAATTTCCTCAGGTGGCGGCCGTGATTCTGTTTCCGGCGATTGATCTCAAGCAGGGCCATTGCGTGCGCCTTGAGCAGGGCGACATGGCGAGGGCGACGATTTTCAGCGCCGACCCGGCCGCGCAGGCGCGGGCCTTCGCGCGCCAAGGGTTCGAATACCTCCATGTCGTCGATCTCGACGGCGCCTTCGCTGGGCGGCCGGGGAACGCCCACGCCGTCGAGGCAATTCTCGCGGCCGTCAATATTCCGCTCCAGCTCGGCGGTGGCATCCGAGATCTTGGCGGCATCGCGGCCTGGCTCGGCAAGGGCGTCGCGCGGGTCATCCTGGGAACGGCGGCGGTCCGCGATCCCGATCTCGTCCGGCACGCGGCGCGGCTTTATCCCGGCCGCATCGCGGTCGGCATCGACGCGCGCGGGGGCAAGGTCGCGGTCGAAGGCTGGGCCAAGACGTCGTCGGTCACAGCAGCCGAACTCGGCAAGAGATTCGAGGATGCGGGAGTAGCGGCGATCGTCTATACCGACATTTTTCGCGATGGCGTGCTCAAAGGCTTGAACATCGAGGCAACCTTGGCGCTTGCGGGCGAGTTGACAATTCCGGTGATTGCCTCGGGGGGTCTCGCCTCGCTCGCCGACGTGGAGCGATTGTTGATGCCGGACTGCGCAACGCTCGAAGGTGCGATCGCCGGGCGGGCGCTTTACGATGGCCGACTCGACCCCGCGCAAGCGCTGTCGCGCATTCGGCGGGCGAAGGCGCCGGCATGAAAATGGTGTTCGCCGCCGGGAGCCGGACAAATGCTTAAATGCCGTGTCATTCCCTGTCTCGACGTGAAAGACGGCCGCGTCGTCAAGGGCGTGAATTTCGTCGATCTGCGCGATGCCGGCGATCCGGTCGAATGCGCGCTCGCTTACGACGCGGCCGGCGCCGACGAGCTTTGTTTCCTCGATATCACCGCCAGCCACGAGGACCGCGCGATCATCCTCGATGTCGTCCAGCGCACGGCGGAAGCCTGCTTCATGCCGCTCACCGTCGGCGGCGGCGTGCGCACGCTAGAGGACATTAGGGCGCTGCTTCTTGCCGGCGCGGACAAGGTGTCGATCATGACCGCCGCCGTTGCCAACCGCGAGATCGTCCGCGAGGCGGCGCTAAAATTCGGCAGCCAATGTATCGTCGTGGCGATCGACGCCAAGCGAACGGCTCCCGGCAAATGGGAAATTTTTACCCATGGCGGACGCAAGGCCACAGGCCTCGATGCCCTTGCCTATGCGCAAGAAGTGGTGGCGCTCGGCGCTGGCGAAATTCTTTTGACGTCGATGGATCGCGATGGTACCAAACGCGGATTCGATCTCCCTCTCACCCGCGCTGTCACCGGGGCCGTCCCGGTTCCGGTCATCGCTTCCGGTGGTGTTGGCACGCTCGATCATCTCGTCGAGGGAATTCGCGACGGCGGCGCGAGCGCGGTGCTCGCCGCCTCGATCTTTCACTTCGGCGAATTTACGATCGCGCAAGCCAAGCAGCATATGGCACGCCAGGGAGTGCCAGTGCGGCTCGATATGAGCCCGCGCGTGCCAGCTGCGAAGGCCCGCGTGTTTCTCGCGGGAATCGAGTCCGCCGGCAGGGGAACGGATTCATGACACGCTTCACCCTCGACGATTTGGCCGCGATCATTTCCGCGCGCGCCAACGCGAGTTCCGCGGCGTCCTACACAAAGTCGCTTCTCGACGCGGGTCCGGCCCGCGCGGCCAAAAAACTCGGCGAGGAGGCGGTCGAAGTCGTGATCGCCGCCATGGCAGGCGACGCGCAAGCGATCACAAGCGAAAGCGCCGATCTGCTTTATCATTTGCTGGTCGTTTGGCATCAGAGCGGCGTTTCGCTAGAAGATGTGTGCGCGGAGCTTGAACGCCGGACCAGCCAATCCGGCCACGCCGAAAAAGCTGCGCGCCGCGCGGATCGTGCTGTAATCGAGGAATAAATGGACGCACGCGTGGGATCCACTTCGCCGGTGCTCTCGCCCTACCATCGTTTCACCAGGAATGAATGGGCGGCTCTGCGCGCCGACACGCCGCTCACTCTGTCGCTGGAGGATCTGACGCGGCTCCGGTCGCTCAACGATCCGATCTCGCTCGAAGAAGTCGTCGCCATCTATCTGCCGCTGTCGCGCCTGCTCGCGCTTTATGTCGCGGCGACGCAAGGTCTCTACAAGGCGACCCAACGCTTCCTTGGCGCCGAGGGTGGAAAAGTCCCCTATATCATCGGCGTCGCCGGTTCGGTCGCGGCCGGCAAATCGACGTTATCGCGGGTCATGCAGGCGCTGCTGTCGCGCTGGCCGAACACGCCGAAGGTCGACCTCGTCACCACCGATGGGTTTCTTTATCCGAACGCCCGTCTCAACAGCGAGGGTTTGCTCGAGAAGAAGGGTTTTCCGGAGAGCTACGACGGCACAATGCTCATACGCTTTCTTTCGGATGTGAAAGCCGGCAAGCGCAATGTCAAAGCGCCGGTCTATTCGCACGTGACGTACGATGTGATTTCTGGCGAGAGCATCATTGTCGATCGCCCGGATATCCTTATCGTCGAGGGCCTGAACGTCCTCTTGCCCAATCGCCCCGCGCGGGATGGACGGGCCATTCCTTTCGTTTCCGATTTCTTCGATTTTTCAGTCTATCTGCACGCCGCGGAAAAAGATCTCGAAGAATGGTTTATCTCCCGCTTCATGCGGTTGCGCGATACCGCCTTTCGGAATCCATTGTCTTATTTCAAGAAATACGCCGGCCTCGACGACGCCCTGGCGGAAGCTGTCGCGGGCGACATCTGGACGCGGATCAACCTCCGCAATCTGCGCGAAAACATCCTCCCCACAATGCCCCGCGCGAGCCTCGTGTTGACCAAGGGGCCAAGCCACACCATCGAGGAAGTCGAGCTACGGAAGCTTTAAGGTGGTTGCGGCGCTGCTTTTGCCCGCAAGCTGCCATATGCGCTT
>JBOHJQ010000040.1:0-27840 GCA_050728655.1 Methylocella sp. | reverse complement strand
TCCGAGAGGCGGACCGGACCACCATTGCGGTAGGCGATGACGAGCGCGCCGTAGCCGGCGGCACTGGTGATTTGGTCGTTGGCGTTGATCGTCGAGGCTTGCGCCGGGCCATCGAAACTCCCCTTCGGCGTATTGACGTTGGCATTGGCAATCGTGGTGCGAAGATCGTCGATATTGAGGCCATAGGCGGCGAGCGCGGCGGGGTTGAATTTGATCCGAACAGCTGGGCGTTGGCCGCCGCCGATGCTCACCAGTCCGACGCCCGGCTGTTGCGAAAGTTTTTGCGCGAGCCGCGTCTCGCTGATGTCCTCGAGCTTGGTCAACGGCAAGGTCTTGGAGGTAACCGCGAGAGTCATGACCGGCGCGTCGGCCGGGTTCACCTTGGCATAGACCGGCGGCGTTGGCAGGCCGCTCGGTAGCAAATTGTTGGCGGCATTGATCGCGGCCTGAACTTCCTGCTCGGCGACATCGAGACTTAGGTTCAGGCTGAACTGCAAGGTGATGACCGAAGCCCCGGCCGAGCTTGACGACGTCATCTGGTTAAGGCCGGGCATTTGCCCGAGTTGCCGCTCGAGCGGCGCCGTCACTGCAGACGTCATCACCTCGGGACTTGCGCCGGGAAGAAACGTTTGCACCTCAATCGTCGGATAGTCCACTTCCGGAAGAGCAGAGAGCGGCAGGAACCTGTAAGCAACGCCGCCGGCGAGCATGATCGCCGCCATGAAAAGCGTGGTCGCGACCGGGCGCATGATGAATGTGCGGGATGGGTTCATCGGCCGGCCTCAGCGCGGGACGCCACCCCATGCTTGCTCATGGCTGGTCGCGGTGGCCGGGACGACTGCCGCGATGGTCTTGTCTTTGGTGCCCGCCTTTGTCGGGCTTTTCGCCGTCCGCGGCCCCGCCGTTCGAACCATCGGCGGCGGCAATCAACACCTTTGCGCCGTCCCGCAAACGGTCGGCGCCGTCGACCACAACCCTATCGCCAGGCGAAAGGCCAGCCTTGACCGCGAACATCGCTCCATCCAGCGGTCCAAGATCGACGGTGCGCGCCGATACCGTATCATCCGCGCCGACGAGGTAGACATAAGTGCCGGGAGCGCCGTGCTGGACCGCGCTTGAAGGCACGGTCACCACGCCGCGTAAGGATTTGAGCAAGAGCCGTGCATTGACGAACTGGTTCGGAAAAAGCTTGTCGTCCAGATTATCGAATTCGGCGCGCAACTTCACCGTGCCGGTCGTCGGATCGATCTCGCTGTCAAGCGCCTCGACTTTGCCAACCGAAAGGGGGGTGACATTGGCGCGGTCGTAGGCGGTCACCTCGACCGCCCTCCCAGCACGCATCGCCGCCATGATTTCCGGAATATCGTCCTCCGGCACCACGGAAATCACCGTGATCGGATGCATTTGGGCAATCACCGCGAGCCCGCTGTCGGTTGTCTGAACATAATTCCCGGCATCGACCAGGCGCAGGCCGACTCTGCCATCGATCGGCGAAACGATGTGCGCATAAATCAAGTTCAGCTTCTGCATGTCGATCTGGGCTTGATCGGTTTTGACCAGACCCTCGTCTTGCTTGACGAGAAAGCCTTGGTCCTCGGCCTGCTGCCGCGCGATCGACTCTTGTTTCAAGAGTGTCTGAAAGCGCGCCAAATTCTTGCGCGCCTGGTCAAGCAGTCCCTGATCGTGGATGAGCTGGCCCTCGAGCTGGGCCTCCGTCAATTGAAACGGGCGCGGGTCGATCTGCGCCAGAAAGTCGCCTTTCTTGACCGATTGGCCTTCCTTGAAGCCAACTTCGAGAAGCTGACCGTTGACTTGGGTCTTCACCGTCACGGTCGCGATCGGCGTCACCGTACCGAGGGCAGTCACGACGACCTTGATGTCACCGGTGCCGATGGTGGCCACGCCGACCGGTGGCGGCGCGGTTTCCTCGCCACGGCCCGAATCCTTTGGCGCCCGCAGCGTCTCCGTGATCCGGTAAATGCCGAGCCCAAGCAAGACTGCGACCCCCAGAAGAAAGATTGGCCGTAGCCGTGACTTTGGCTTGGTCTTCTGTTCGGGCAGCTTGCTCGGGTAGTCCCGAAAAGCGGTGCCGTCGTCGCGGAGAAGCGCGCCATCGGAGGCCTCTGTCTTGGCTCGATGGGTCCGGTCATCCATGTTTTAGCATCCAGTGCCTTGCTACTTCATGCATCTAGGTCAGGGAAACGACGGCCGATCATTCTTCCAAAGCGTTTTACGGCCGCTGTTCCGTGGCATGAACGTTTCGTAATGTTCCCGCTTCCACACCCGGCCGGCTTATAGCGTGGGGGTGGCATTGGCTCCAATCAATAGGTGGAGACCATGGAAACCGCTACAAGCGAGACGACCTGTTCACCGGGCTTGATCTTCACAACCGATGGCGGCTCAAATCTCCCTAAATTGGAGGAACGAGAGGATTATACCTGAATTCCAACTCCACGCTGCTTGGCAGAACTCCGCTTTCCCATCCGCCGCCAAGCGCCTCGATCAGCGCGACAGCGGCAAGAAAGCGATTCTGTCTTACCGTCAACGCGGACTCTTGGTTGGAAAGCAACATTGCATCAGCGACGACGACGGCGGTGAAGGCGACCGTGCCGGCCTGATATTGATTGAGCAGAACATCTACCTCCTCTTGCGCCGACTTGACCGCGGCGTCGGCGACCTTCTGCTGTCGCGCCAATATGCGAATCGCGGCAAGCTCGTCTTCCACCTGCTGAAAGGCGGTCAGCACCGTCTGCCGGTAAGTTGCCACGCTTTGATCGTAGGTGGCTATCGCCGCCTCGACTTGTGCGCTGATCTTGCCGGCATCGAAGACGGTTTGCGCGGCGGAAGCGCCGAGACGATACATTTCGTTGGCAAGCGAGACCGCAAGCCCCCCGGTTCCGGTGTACCCGAACATGCCGGTAAGGCTGATGTCGGGATAGTAAAGGGCGACGGCGGCGCCAATGAGCGCATTCTCTTGCTGCATCATCCGTTCGGCCGCGGCAATATCCGGACGCCTTTCCAACAACGTCGAAGGCACATTCACCGGAATATCGGGAGGTTTGAAGCCAAGCGGCGTGGGCGCGATCGTCAATTCCGCCGGCGTTTTGCCCATCAAAACCGCGATCGCATGTTCGAACTGCGCCCGCATAACTCCGACATTGATCGCCTGGGCCTGCGTAGATAAGACCTGCGTCAGTGCAGTGGCGACATCGGCTTTCGAGGCCGTGCCGGCGTCATATTGATGTTGCGTAATCGCCAGCGTCTTCTTGTAATAAACGACCGTGCGATCGAGCAGAGCCTGCAGCGCATCCGCCGCGCGCAGATTGTAATAGGCGGTGGCGAGCATGGCCTGGGCGGAGAGCTTGGCATTGGCGAGATCGGCGGCGGAGACTTGGGCGCCGGCGACGTCGCTTTCCACCGTGCGGCGGATCTTGCCCCATAAATCGAGATCCCAACTGCCATTGGACGCCAGAGTGTAGATCGTTTTAGTGGTCCCAGAGCCTAGCGCGTTGCCAATTGCCAGCGGCCCGAAATGCGAGCCAACGTATGAATAATCCAAGGTGACGGTCGGAAACAGGCCAGCTTGCGCCTCCTTGATGACGGCGAGCGTTTGCCGGTAGGCGGCTTCGGACGCGGCGACATTCTGGTTGGAGATTTCGACTTGCGGCTCAAACGAATCGAGCTTCGTATCCCGGAACACCAACCACCAGGGGCCGCGGTCGCTGTCATCGCGCGGGGCAGCGCGCTTCCAGCCCTTCAACTCCTTGTAGGCCGCAGGTTCCGGCGCGGACGGGCGCAGATAGTCGGGTCCGACGCTGCAGGCGGCCGGAATGACGGCGAGGATCGCGCCCGAAAAGCCTGCCCAAGCTTTCCATCGAGGCTCGCGCATCATTGGATGCAGTTGCTCCGGACACCACCGTTCGATCCCTTTGGCCAGTTGGTCATCGATAACGGATTTCCGGCAAGGCTAGCAACACAATGCGGCGACACCAAAGCCAAAACCGGTTGGCGCCGAGAATACGGTCAGGTGCCACTTTCAAGCCACACTCCCCGCCACAGCCTAAGCAGAACTCCGAAAACTCGTTTCCGCTCGCCAACCACCGTAAGCAAAGCTGCGCTAAAGACAGTTATCTGCGTAGGAATATAACGAGGGTGGCCGGAAAATGCGTCATGCCGGTCTAGCCTGCTCCTCTTTTTTTTGCCCAATCGCACCAAAATCCATCATGTGAAACATTTTGGTCCGATCGGCGCGGCAACTCACGGCGTGCGAAACCCCGCCAAATTCGACCGCGCTTGCGCCTCAGCGGGCGATCGCCTAAGCGAACACCGTGGCCGCGAGGGACAGGTTCATGAATGACGCAGGATCCTCTCCATAACGTCACTACCGTGCATCACGACAAGGTATTGATCGTCGATTTCGGATCGCAGGTGACGCAATTGATCGCGCGGCGCGTCCGCGAGGCGGGCGTCTATTGCGAGATCGCGCCCGTCCAGAACGCCGAAACGGCGTTCGCGGAGCTGGCGCCAAAAGCGGCGATCTTGTCGGGCGGCCCTGCCTCGGTCCATGATGAAGACTCCCCACGCGTTCCGGATTCGATTTTTGCCGCCGGGGTGCCAATCCTCGGCATTTGCTATGGCCAGCAAGCGATGGCGGCGCAATTGGGCGGCAAGGTCACGGCCGGGCATAAGCGCGAGTTCGGCCGCGCCGAGGTCGAAGTTTTGCAACAAAGCGCGCTGTTTGCTGGGGTGTGGGAAAACGGCAAGCGCTATCCGGTTTGGATGAGCCACGGCGATGCGGTGACCGAATTGCCGCCTGGGTTTTCCCGCCTTGCCGCCTCGGAGAACGCGCCGTTTGCGGCAATCGCCGACGAAACGCGCGGCCTCTATGGCGTGCAGTTTCATCTCGAAGTCGCCCACACGCCGGACGGCGCGAGGCTGCTTGCGAATTTCGTCCGCAACGTCGCGGGACTGCGCGCCGATTGGACCATGGGCGCCTTCCGGGCCGAGGCGATCGCCGCGATCCGCGCGCTGGCAGGCTCCGGCCGGGTGTTGTGCGGCCTCTCGGGCGGTGTCGATTCGGCGGTCGCAGCGCTACTGATCCATGAAGCGATCGGCGACCGCCTGACTTGCGTCTTTGTCGACCACGGCCTGTTGCGCCTTGGCGAAGCGCAGGAGGTCGTGCGCCTGTTTCGCGGCCATTACAATATTCCGCTCCTCCATGTCGAAGCCGGGGAACTGTTTCTTCGCGCCTTGCGCGGGATCAGAGACCCGGAAGAAAAACGCAAGATCATCGGGCGCCTGTTCATCGAAACGTTCGAACGCGAGGCCAAAGCAATCGCCGCCGATGGCCGCGGATTGCCGGAATTCTTGGCGCAGGGCACGCTCTATCCAGATGTGATCGAGAGCGTGTCGGCCAGCGGCGGGCCTTCGGTCACGATCAAGTCGCACCATAATGTCGGCGGCCTACCCGAGGGTATGCATATGAAACTGATTGAGCCGCTGCGCGCCTTGTTCAAGGACGAGGTGCGCGCGCTTGGCCGCGAACTTGGCCTGGCCCAAAATTTTGTCAATCGGCATCCGTTTCCAGGGCCGGGGCTCGCGATCCGTTGCCCCGGCGACGTCACCTCTGAAAAGCTCGAGATTCTGCGCCGGGCGGATGCCATTTATCTCGACGAAATCCGCAAGGCGGGCCTTTACGACAAGATTTGGCAGGCGTTCGCGGTGCTGTTGCCGGTGCGCAGCGTCGGCGTCATGGGCGATGGGCGGACTTATGATTTCGTCTGCGCGCTGCGCGCGGTCACCTCGGCCGATGGCATGACCGCGGATTTTTTTGCCTTCGACATGGCATTTCTTGGCCGCGCCGCGACTCGGATTATCAACGAGGTCAAGGGCATCAATCGCGTCGTCTACGATGTGACGAGCAAGCCGCCGGGGACAATCGAGTGGGAGTGAGGGGGTAAACGGCGGCAATAGCGTGGGTTCGGTGGCAAATTTCGCCATGCCGCAATTGTCGTTCCAGTTCGCATTTCACTCGCGCTTAGATGGCGTTCTCTATCTCTGCGTCGCAAGCCGATCTGCGCCCACTTTCAGGACGAAGTAAAGTCGGTTCCGGAGGCGGTAGTGCTCCAGCGTACAATAGCGCGCAAAAAGGTGGGTCGAGTCGGACGCGCACGACGAGACCACTCGGTGGGTTGTGTTGCCAATGAGGTTGATGATGGTCTCGAAGGTCCGCAAAGGGCGGCGGCGACCTCGTCGGGTTTCTCTTCCCCGTAGTGAAGAGCCAGGCGGCCGGCCGCGAGATCGACGACTTCATGACCGTCCCACGCTCGTGCTCGTGGTGACGAGAAGCTCGTCCAGTTGCTCGAACGTCTCGCTAAACCCACCCGTACTCCCGGAGGCGATTGCATCGTCGAGAGCTTCTTTCGAGGGATAGAGGTCGTGCATGACGACCAGCGTCGCGCCACCTTTTTCCTCGAACGTCACCGTGGTGACAGCCCCACCTTCACCACCCTCGTCATTCGTCCAGACGAGGCGGGAGTGCGGCGCCACTTCGATGTACCTGCCGAAGAACGCCATGGGCTGCTCCGAGGAAGGGTGGCCGAACACCAAACGGTACGTGCCTCCGACACGAACGTCCATCTCGCAGGAAAGCATGGTCAAGCCAAACGACTTGGGCGCCCACCACCGCTTGAACAGCTCGGGCTTGGTCCAGGCCTCGAAGACGATGCGCGCCGGACCGTTGAGGGTTCGCGCAACGACTAACTCACGATCGGACTTCCGTTCCACTGTCGTGCGGTTCTTCCCCGAGGTGTGATCACTCTCTCCTTTTGCGTCCATCGACCTTTTCCTTCTGTTTCAGTTCCTCGACAACGTTGTCCAACTCGTCGAAGCGTGAGGCCCAGAGCTGGCGGTACTCCTCGATCCACGCCATCTCTTCCGCCAGTCGGCGCGGGCCGAGCTTGCAGGTCCTCACGCGCCCGACCTTCTCCGTGGCTACGAGCCCGGCCTGCTCCAGGACGCCGACGTGCTTCTTCATGCCCGTGAGGGTCATGTGGAATTTCTCGGCAAGGTCCGTGATCGAAGAGTCTGCGCGTCCGAGTTGCTCCAGAACGCCGCGTCGGGTGGCGTCCGAGAGCGCGGTAAACGAGGCATCGAGGCGGGCTGTTGTATACTGAACCATGTAGTTCAGTATCTAACGCACGGATTGGCGGCATGCAAGGGGAGGCCGAGCGTGCTCTGAGTTGCCGGCCGCCTTCACTCCCAAATGCAGATTCGATCGACTCGGCGATGCCTAGGTCCTAAGCCGCCACACCGCCTTGGTGGCTGCCGATGCCAAGACGCCGATAGCAGTCGACAGATGAGACAGACAGGTCGATGAAAATTCCTAAGCGAATTCAAGAGCGTAGTTTTTTGACGGTGTTGCTGACGATAGTTTATCGGCGCGCAAATATTTTCGCCTGAAAATTCAGTTGGTTATCGAGCGGCGGGATAATCGAGTGGGAGTGAGGGGGGATTACTGTGGAGTAGAATAGAAGTTTGTAGCGGATCCGACGGTCGCCGATCCCAAGAATGGCGACGGGAATGACGTCGATGTCGCGCCGACAGGCGCTCGCCGGGTCCTTGCTCGCGATCCCCGCGCTCGCCCCTCTCTCGCAACGGGCGCGAGCGCAGACCGGCCGGAACCTGATCGACCGCGTGGTCCATGAGGCGATCGGGCCTGTCATGGAAGGGAACCATGTGCCCGGAATGGCCGTGGCGGTCACGGCCCAGGGAAAGCGATCCCTCTTCCATTATGGCGTCGCCTCGAAGGAGAGCGGACAAAGGGTCACGGAGGACACGCTTTTCGAGATCGGCTCGCTCAGCAAGACCTTCACGGCGACGCTCGCGTGCCTGGCGCAAGCGCGTGGAGCCCTCGCCCTCTCCGACAATGCGAGCAAATATTGGCCGGCTCTCGCCGGCAGCAGCTTCGATGAGATCAGCCTGCTCGATCTTGCCACCTACACGGCGGGCGGCCTGCCCTTGCAGTTTCCGGACGACGTCACCGATCAGGACAAGATGATCTCATATTTCAAGAGCTGGCGGCCGGCCTATGCGGCCGGCACGCGCCGGCTCTACTCTAACCCGAGCGTCGGCCTGTTCGGCTATCTCGCCGCGAGAAGCATGGGCGAGCCCTTCGATGATCTTTTGGAGCGGAAGCTCTTGCCGGCGCTAGGCCTCCACCGCACCTATATCAGGGTTCCACGGGGTGAGCTGGGCAACTACGCCTATGGCTATTCGAAGGACGACAAGCCCATTCGGGTGACGCCGGGCGTCCTCGACGCGGAAGCCTATGGCGTGAAGACGACCGCGGGCGACATGATCCGGTTCGTCGAGGCGAATATCGATGGCGCAGGGCTTGACGAAACGCTCCGACGCGCGGTCGCCGCGACGCATACCGGATACTACAAGGTCGGCAACATGACGCAGGGTCTGGGCTGGGAGATGTATGCCTATCCGGTGGAGCTCGACCGGCTGCTCGCGGGGAATTCCACTAAAATGATCCTTAACGCCAACGAGGTGACGAGGCTCGCTCTCCCGTTGCCGCCACGGCAGGGCGTGCTGATCAACAAGACCGGCTCCACGAACGGTTTCGGCGTTTATGCGGCATTCGTTCCGAAGAAGCGGCTGGGCATCGTCATCCTGGCGAACAGAAATTTCCCCATCGGGGACAGGGTGACCGCCGCATACGCGATTCTCGCGTCCCTCGTCGAGGGCGACCAGTGAAGGTTCGGAGAGCCATGAATCGTTGTCGTTCCCTTCCATTCCTTTTCGCTGCCCTCGTGATCGTGCAGCCGGCCAAGGCGGCCGACAAAGCCCCCTCGCCAAAGGAGACCGTCGTCCTGCAAAGGGCTGCGGTTCCGGAGACGGATCGCGAGCTGGGCTTGGGTATCGCCGAATTTCCGCCGAATGCGGCAATGCCCAGGAAGAAGGCGCCTGGGCCCGAGGTGTGCTATGTGCTCGAAGGCGAAGTCATTGTGCAGATCGAGGGTGAGCGCCCAAGGATTTTCCGCGCGGGCGAGACCTTCCGGCTGCCGGCCAACACTGTGCACGTCACGACCGCGGGGCCTGCAGGCGCCAAGGTCCTTGCGGCCTGGGTGCATACGCCGGGGAAGCAATTCAACATTGTCATTCCGGACTGATCCTCGCGGTCATTGCCACGCCGATGCCGGAACCAGTCCGGGACGGCCATGACGAGGCAGGCTCTTGTCACGGCAGGCCGTTGTGCTCCTACTGCTCCGAATGACGCTGAAGCGGAGCGCATCGCACTTCATTCTTTGAGCTTTCGGACTTCCCACTGATTGAATCTTTGGTGTTGGCTCTCGCGGTCGAGCGAGCCTGGGCGCGGGACGGGGGGTGGGGAGATTTGGGCGGGGAGGCGACATTGGCGTTGTTATCACCGACGCTGACGGTATTTTTCCCGTGACACGTGACCTCCTGCGTGCTCGATGGATTCGAGAAAATTGACTGATCGTTGCCGATAGTCCCTGAAACCGAGCAGATTCGGAGTCACGGAAATTCCCTTGCGAAATCAAAAGCGCAAATTTCTGACGGATCGGGCGGTCGGTGTTCGACGATGCGCGGGAAAGATTTATGGCGCTAGATCAATGGATCAGCATAGATCAGAATAATCGAGTGGGAGTGAGGGATGTGGGATACCTTGGTGGGCTCCGGACGGAAATAGCGTAGGAAAAATAGAGGGTTATCGACTGTTTCGTTGATGGTTTCACAAAGGCAGAAACATGCAGATACTAAGAGTAATGGCTCGTTCCTATGTTGGGCCTGACGGCATAGATGCCGCGATAACATTCTATGAGCATCTCCTTGGTGCGAAGTGTGACATGCGATTTTCAATTGCCGAGGCCGGGATCGAGTTGGCTGCTATCGGAAATATGAGCATAGCATCTGGTTCGGAGGCCAGTCTGGCGCCTTTTCGAAGCGTGTCGGCTGAGTTCTTCGTGGATTCGGTGGTTGAATTCAGAGGCGAATTGGCTGCTCTGGGCGTCGCCATCCTGCTGGAGCCGACGCAAGGACCGTACGGGAAGTTCATGATTGCACGGCATCCCGACGGCTTAGTCGTCGAATATGCCGATGGCGTCACCCAAGCCTGAGCTGGTGGAGCATCCACAGATCAATGAGTCCCAAAAGAGTCCAAGCGAAGGTACGAACCCAGTTGCCGCGCAGGAGCTTCGCATGGACAGCGAGATCGAATCCGTCCCGCGCCAGCGCCGCATGTGCCGGTGCGGCATAACAGACCGTTGAGACCACGATCACCAACAACAGCAGTGCTTCCGCAATTGGAGCGGTCAATGGGATTGCGGCCGGCCTGGCGACGAACAACGCGATCGTTGTCAGCAATGTGACGGCGACACCCGGACCGACAATGGCAATGAACCGGCGATTGTGCGCGCTTTCATAAGCCTTGAAATTGGTCGGCCCAATTTGCGCCAGCAGCGGATAGTTCAACACCTGCATGGTCCAGACCGATCCTGTCATGAACCAGACCGCCGCCGTTTGCGCCAACACAATGAGCATGCTCCACGGTTACACGTTCAGGCGGATTTGGGGAAGACTTGCTTGCTAGTTTCCAGCACGACCGCAGCGATAGATGCGGAAATCGAGATTCTTACAAGTCGGTCAAAAAACCCAAAGATTTCAAGAGTCCCGCTTTTTCACGGTATGACAGACGGCATGTCGAATTTCTGCCGAAAAAAGCAAAGTCAAATCAGTTGCTTGCAAGTCCAATTGATAATCGGGTGGGAGTAAGCAAACCGGCGCGAAAGTGGAAAACGCCAAGTCGCCCGGCGCCTTTCCCCTCAGCTTTGCAGTCTTATAAATCCGTCATAACCGGCATGGCCGCCGTCAGCTTGCGTGGCGCAGGCGCCAAAACCCATAGATAACCGCGGCAATCAACACGCCGATGCCCAAAATCGCTCCAGCGTGCTCCAAATCATGGGCAATCACTTTGACGTCGGAGACATGCTCGCCAAGATAAAACCCCGTCAAGGTCCATAGCCAAACCCACAGGGCGCCACCGAGCGCATTGAAGAAGAGAAAGCGCTTCCACTCCATTTTCAGCATGCCGCCACGACGCCGGACAAGATTTTCCGGTGCGTCGTACTCAGGGCCGTAAACGATGCGGAGGTATTCACGGCAGCGTACCTTCAAAGCCAGCTGAATGAGCCCTTTCTTGCCCCGAGCTACGAACTCGCGGGGCTTAACCACCGTGCCTTCGCTGCCACTGTCCGTGATGGTCTCCCACCACCCGACTGCATCACGGACAGCGCTCTCATCACCGAGCGCTACGGGACGCCATTGGGTGCGGGTCACGACGGCATCGGCAGCCACGGCCAACCGGTCGGCGAGGCCCATGTGCCAGAGGTGATCCAGATCGAACCAGACCCGTCCCTCGCTTGCGAGAAAATGGAAGGGCGCGACCTTCAAATCGCCGACGCCCGACACCGGCCACACATAGGGCGCCCAGGCTTTGCTATACAACGCGGCACGTTGCGCGCGATCGGCGAAGCGCTGGCGGATGGCCGCGATCTCCAGGCCGCGATCGCCGGCCCGGGCGATGGCTTCCGCCGCCGCGGCAAACCCCGCGCTCCACCAGCGGCAGGCGATCCGGATCGAGGTGCTCGATGACCTCTATTAGCGCCGCGGCCTCCGCGCCGGCCCACCGGTCATCGCGATAGGTGAGCGATCCATGAAGCAGCAAGACGCGTCCTTCCGGCGGGCCGCCGGGCAGATGCAGCTTCAGCCGCTTTGCTGCCCGCTCCAATGCGCGCGCCGCTGGGTCGAGGCCGATCAGTCGCTCCGCCCACCGCTCGCGGAGGAGGCGCCACAGCAACTTACCCTCGTCACAGCCCAAATCAGCGATGATCTTGGCGCCGGACGCGCGAAGAGCCTCGACCACCGCCGTCATCCGTTCGTCGTGTAGCCGGATGGGCGCCTCCAGCGCCTCCTCGGGTGCAACGCGCGAACCTGGCTCGACGGTCTCCGCTTGCGTCTCCGGTGCCAGCCGCTCGAGAGCCGCACGAGCCAGTACGCCGCGGTGACGAAGATAGCGGCGGACGATCAATTCCTTGGCTGGATGCTGGTCGAGCCAGCCCTCGCCGCGCTTGAGCAGTTGGTCGATCTCATCCTCGCCGACCCAATAATGCTTGGCGGCGTCCAAAACTGGAATCAGCACGTATAGGTAGTTCAGCAGCGCGCTGAGGCGGGCGACTCCGGAAGCCGAGTTTCAAGCCCCTGGGATCATCGGGGGCCGCAAATTCCCAGGCGTTTTCCCGTGACTATGAACTCGCGAGTTTGGCGGGCCGAAGAACGGCCGCGCTTTCGACTCCTCGACAGCATCGAATCCGTAGAGAAGCATGCTGTTCTCATACGCGCTCACGGCGTCGAGCAATTGTTCGCCCCGTGAGACCTTGGCCAAGTTGCGGCAGAGAAGCTCGGCGTCCCTCAGCGCAATGTTGGCGCCCAGTCCACGGGCCGGGCTCATGGTGTGAATGGCGTCGCCCAGGAGCGTGACATTTGTCGTAGGCCAGGGAGCAACTCGCTCCGACGAACGCAACGCCACGGGAAAGATCGCCGGGGCATCGGCCTCGTTGATCAGCTGGCGCACGACCGGGTGCCACGACGCAACGACACGCTGGGCCGCAGCCTTGAGTACGGCTCCATCCGCAATCCAAAACGCTTCCTCGTCGAGTTGCAACGCGGAGAAGGGAGCATTCATGGTCCACATGAGGTAGTCGGGCACATCCGTCAGATGGACGTTGGGGGCAAGTCGTGCCGTGGCCTTCCCGAATGCTTCGCCCTTGTAAAACGCGCCCAACATCAGGGTTGTGCCGTTGACGTCTCGCACGATCGAAATACCTTGCGTGAGAATGCTTGGCGCCCACGGTTCCACATAGGAAGGAAGAAGCGTCCGCCCGTAGATCCTGGGCGCCGGATTGCTGAGCTTGGCGTGAGGAAGCAGACACTGGCGCGTGACGGAGTTGGCGCCATCAGCTCCGACCAGCAAATCTCCCGTGTCGGACGTTCCGTCGGCAAAGTGCGCGCGAACCAATCCGCCCGTCTGCTCAATGCGCGTGAGGGATTTGCCGAAATGGACGACGTTTTCGAGGCCCACGAGGAGTATCTCGCGCAAGGTCAGGCGATTCACGCTTGTGAAGGGACCGTCGGGCAGCGAGAGATTCTCGGTGGGTTGACGCATCGGCCGCGCGTAGCATTCGCTGAGTTGCGGGTCATACATCGCAAAGCGCCCGGCGAGCGGCTTGCGTGAAGTTGCGATGGATAGCTCGAAGAGCTTTTCGGGCAGACAATTCCTGAGCGCCCGGCCACCGTCGGTGTTGAGGCCGATTCGATAGCCTTGATTGCGAAAGTGTTGCGACCGGTCGCGCTCGACGACGGTTACCTCGATGCCTGCCTTCTGGAGACCTTGCGCCAGGCACAAGCCACCAATGCCAGCGCCTGCGACGAGCACGCGCAGGTTCCCGCTCATGTGTCCTCCGAAATTTTGGCATTGGCGAGCACGCGACGCGCGAGATGCTCGAACTCTTCGATCTCTCTGCGTGTGAGGCCGGCGAGGAATTGCTCGCGGCATGTTTTGAAGACGTCTTCGAGCTTGGGAATCAGCGACCTCCCGCGCTTCGTCGGCTCCAGGGCGGTCGAGCGACGATCTTCGCCTGGGCGCCTTTCGACCAGTCCCGCGGCTTCCAGGCGGTCGATCAGGCGGCTGATACCGGCCTCGTCGGTTCCGAGATGTGGCATCAGCGCTTTGGCGCTCGCTCCTCTATTTCGGCCACAACGGATCAGGAGCTGAGCCTGCTGAAGCGTCAGTCCATGCTCGCCCATGCGACGGTCGAGCACGGTCCTGAGCTCGCGCGCAAGCAAGAAAAACAAGCTCGGAAATTCGGGCTCCGTTCCGACGGGCGGGCTGCGGTCAGCGTTCATGGGCAAATATATACATGTCATGACATATATTGTCAAGACAATTAATTAGCCTCTCCGTCGGGCGGAGGTCAACGCGTTGACCCGACCAGCGCTGCGTCAGGTCGAACAATCGGCGAGCAACTCCGCCCCTGGTCTGGTGATTGACATAAATTTGTTGCCCGCTGACGGTCTTTTTCTTGCCAAGGCGATAACCCTATTCTCGCTGAAGATCTCGAAAATCCGGCCGATTGCTCTCGATCGTCGTTGAAACCGAGAAATTTTTTGGTTCGCCAAAATTCCTTCAAAACCGTAAGCGGAAGATTTTGACCGCCTGGTTGTCGGGCATTGACCGTCCGCGGAAAGGTTTTACGCTGATAATCCAGTGCGTTACAATGGTCAGAAATAGCTGCTCCGCGGCATCGGATCAGCATTGTCGAGCCCGCACTTTTCCTCGCGTATAAGGTTGTGCTAGAGTAGTTGCGTCTAGCTTTTCTGGCTTCTTGCCATTTCAGATCGCGCCCATGTATAGCACCGTCACTCACGACATCCAGATCACTGTTCTTCCAGAATTCGTGCCCGAGCGTTCCGACGCCGACGAGGCCTCGTTCTGGTGGGCCTACACCGTTGAAATCGCCAACCGGGGCAATACGACGGTGCAGCTCACCGCCCGCCACTGGAAGATCACCGATGGCAACGGCAAGCTCGAGGAAGTAAAGGGCGCAGGCGTCGTCGGCGAACAGCCGGTTTTGAAGCCTGGCGAAACCTTTCGCTACACCTCGGGAACCACGATGACGACGCCTTCCGGCATCATGACTGGGACCTATCGGATGGTGAACGAGAAGGGTGACGTTTTCGAGGCGAAAATTCCCGTCTTCTCGCTCGATTCTCCTTACGCGCGGCGCGTTCTCAACTGAGACGCCGCCGCATTCGCGCGCGCAGTTTGGCCGTCCTTGATGGGTGAAGCCGCCGGTCATGCCGCAAGCGAGCCATTTGCCGGACGAAAGGATTGATGCAACGCTCGGCCTGCTTGAGCGTCTGATCGGCTTCGATACGGAAAGCGCGAAATCCAACCTCGGCCTCGTCGCCTTTGTCGAGGATTACCTCAATTCCCTCGGCGTAACCTATGTGAAAATCCCCGATGCCGCTGGCGATAAGGCGGCGCTGTTTGCGAGCGTCGGCGAACACCGCGATGGCGGGATCGTCTTGTCGGGACACACCGATGTGGTCCCCGTGGCAGGCCAGACCTGGACAAGTGACCCGTTCAAGCTGCGCCGTGAGGCGGACCGCGTTTATGGCCGCGGCGCCTGCGACATGAAGGGTTTTGATGCAATCTGTCTTGCCATGATTCCGGAATTCCAGCAGGCTCGCTTGGCCTCGCCGGTCCATATTCTCCTGAGCTATGACGAAGAAACCACCTGCCGCGGCCCGCTCGACACGATCGCGCGGTTCGGCGCCGATCTGCCGCGCCCCGGCGCCGTGCTCGTCGGCGAGCCCACTTCGATGCAAGTGGCGGATGCACATAAAAGCGTGGCGGCTTACGCGACCATCGTGCACGGCCACGCGGCGCATTCCTCGAAGCCAAGTCTCGGCGTGAGCGCCGTCGAGGTGGCTTGCGATCTCGTCACCGAGCTCTATCGCTTTGGCGGGGAGCTCGCGGCGAGCGGCGATCCCACTGGGCGCTTCGATCCTCCGGCATCCACCGTCCATGTCGGCAAAATCCAGGGCGGAACCGCGCGGAATATTCTTGCTAAGCTTTGCAAGTTCCATTGGGAGTTTCGCGCTCTCCCCGGCGTCGAGCAAAGCCTGGCGCGCCGGCGGCTTGAGGAGTACGCGGCCCGTATCGCGACCCCAAAACTCGCGCGCTACGCCAGGGACGCCTTTATCGAAACCTTGACCGAGGTCGAGGTTCCAGGGCTCAAGCCGGAACGCGGTTCGCGTGCCGAGACCTTGGCTTTGAAAGCCGCCCAGTCGAACCACACGATCGCCGTGTCTTTCGCCTCCGAGGCAGGCCAGTTTCAATTGGCCAATGTGCCGGCGGTCGTCTGCGGTCCCGGCTTGATCGGCCAGGCGCATCAGCCGGACGAATATATCGAAATCGCACAGATCGACGCTTGCATCGCCTTCATGCGGAGGCTAGCTGCCGAGTTGAGCTGAGTTTTTGATAGAGGGTCAGTTTGAATTTCGCCTTATGACCCTTTGCGGAAGTTCGGCTCAGAGTTCTCGATGACGGGAGTTGACCCATAGCGGCCCTTCGCTGAAGTTGGTCGAAACGTCAATGAACGGCTCGAAGCGGTCGTCCGCGATGCCGCAGTCATCGGCAACGGAGAACCGTCGCCGCCATCGGAACAGTTGGGGTCGGCGCTGCCGCAATCGAAGCCCTATGGCTTCTCTTCCGATTTAGTAGTCACCGCTTCCGACCAAAGGGTGGATGCCGTCCCCACTGCGACTGTGACGATGAGAGTGCGGTCGATTGCGCGTCACTACTTGCACTCTTGGGTCCGGTCGATTGCGCCTCACTACTTGCACTCTTGGGTCTGCTTTCGACACCGATACCGAATTGGGGCCGACCGTTGGCAGAGCGGACGCCGCGGGCATACCGACCGCGCAAACGAAGATCGCGGCAAGAACGTAACGCATTTGGTCACTCCCTTCGGGCCGATAGGCCCTTAGCTCCACCCGGATGCTTAGCACAGTTTGTCCCCGCTTGGGAGGAAGAACTCTGGTGCTCGCGCCCTGTAAGCGCGTGGCGATCCAGCCCGCAATCGAACCGCACGATCGCCGTGCCTTTCGCCTCCGAGGCAGGCCAGTTTCAATTGGCCAATGTGCCGGCGGTCGTCTGCGGTCCCGGCTCGATCGGCCAGGCGCATCAGCCAGACGAATATATCGAGCTCGCCCAGATCCAAGCCTACATCGCCTTCGCGCGCAGGCTCGCTGGGGAATTGCGCTAATTTTTGTGTGGGCCAGGTTGAAGTTCAGCTTGTCACCCATTCCGGACATCCGCAGTCACTTCTACCAGCCGGCAACTGGGCATTCGCTCTCATTACAGCGCCAGAATCACCGCCCTCGAATACTCGGTTCGGGGGACGATCCAGGTTGACTGTCAGCGGAAGTTGCTACGATGCCGTCTCACCCCTCATATCGACGAGATTAGGAAGCGCTCAGCTTTGACGAGCTACGACGACCAGACGTTTGACCTCACCATTTTGAAATGCCTGCAAAAATGCGTTGTAGTTTTTGAAGGACACACATCCATTAGAATCTCCGTTCTGGCCAAGCATGTAAGTATGTGCGAGGAGACCTGTCCGTCCATAGAGGTCGCCGTTGCCAACGGGTATGAGGCGCAATGCTTGTATCCCGTGGAAAAGCTGCTCCCGCGGCTGAAGCTCATAGACATTCGGCGGCGTGGCCCCGCGCATTCGTTCGTGTATGTAACGCGGATCGTCTAACCTATTGCCGAGGCCCGAATGCGCTTCCAATCTCGTTCCATTGGGCATGTAGACGGTATGCGCTGCGACATCGTATACGGCAGTCCGTCGGTCGTAACGGGGCGACGGGTTGGATGTGACACCTCGCGCACTGCCAAACACGCCATCTTCCGGAGACGCGTATGCGAGGACAGGCCTCGAAGTTTGCAACATGCCAAAAAACTTCTCGAAAAGCGTACGATCGTCGGAGGGGGTGGCTGGCGGGACGGACCTTCTGTTCTGCTGCGCGACGCGGCGATCCGACGAAGGAAACGGCCCACGGCTTTCGCGCGATCCCAACTCAGCGGGACGCGGGACAGGCAAGGGCGCGCTCTCAGCAAGTTGGGAAACGGCCCGTCTCGGCATCGGCAGGAGGTGTTCCGGCGCTGCGATTGCAGCAGCGGGTGCCTGCAGAATTGACTCAAAGGTCGATTTAAGTGGCAAACTTTGCGCAAGCGAAGCTGGCGCGAAACCCGAGGAAAATCTAGGGTCGAACAGCCCGCCATAGGGATTGGAGGCAAGGGCTGGCGCAGGTGCAGTCGCTGGGGCTTCAGTGGTATTGGGACCGGTAGCGGGATACAAGTGGAGAATCCAGACGCCAAACAACGCGCTGAAGGCAATAGCGGCGGCGCCCGGAACGGTTTGAGAAAGAACCTTTGAAAACAAACGGCCGCGCTCGCCTGGAACGAAATCAAGACCTGTATCGATTGCTTGTGCCATTCATCCCGCTTTCCAAATAATCTTGATTCGCGGCGCCTTTCGGCCAACGTCGTCTGTGGCGCGACGAGGCGCGATCAACCACAACGGATGCGTAGGAAGCCTCCCAGCCTCTCTGAATGTCGGCACGAAGAGCTTCGCCGCTTTGCTGAAACAGCATTGCGGCGATTTTTAGTTAGATGCCCATAAATACGATCAAGAGCGGAGCGACCGTGATATGCGTAACGGGCTCCGGCGTTCGAAAAAGGCTGGGCATGAGAGTCTCAACACCGACCAAATTCCAATAGACCATGAAATGGTGGCCATCCACACGAGCGCCACCAAGGCTACAACGGTAACCGTCTTGAACTGCCCGCCCTTAGTGATTCAGAACTCCTTTCACACCCTTTGCATCAGACGAAACGCTGGCTCGCCATCCCTGCCGAGACGAGGTGTGATCGCCGGCTATCGCGCCCTTAATGATCCGCGTCCTACTTGCCAAAATGTAGCGGCGCTGCCCAGCACGGCCACCACGAGGGCGCGGATGTAGAGACCGGTCATCGGAATATGGGGTCGCATCCGGTTATCCGTCTTAGCCCTTCGTAACGGCATTTCTTGGCGCTGGGCGGTCGTTGTGGCGATTGCAGCTTAGCGCCCAAAGGCGATGGCAAGCCGAAATTCAACCTGACCCGCTACTGATTTTTTTTGCGCGGCTCGCGGCGACCCCTCAAGGCTCCAGGACCGAATCCCAATAGAGATAATCCATCCAGCTTTCGTGCAGATAATTGGGCGGAAACCGGCGGCCGTTCTGGTGCAGATCGTTGACGCTCGGCTGATAGGGCATCCGCCCCGGCCACATGCGGGCCTCGCCGGGCCGCCGATCGCCCTTGCGCAGATTGCAGTTGGAACAGGCGGCGACGACATTTTTCCAGGTCGTCGTGCCCCCTTTCGAGCGGGGGATGAGATGGTCGAAGGTCAGATCCGCGCGGGAGCCGCAATATTGACAGCTGAAACGGTCGCGGAGGAAGACATTGAAACGGGTGAAGGCTGGATGGCGCGAGGGTCTTACATAGCTTCTGAGCGAAACCACCGAGGGAAGCCGCATCTCGAAGCTCGGACTTCGGACCGTCTTATCGTAGTTGGAAACGATATTCACCCGGTCGAGGAATGCCGCCTTGATCGAATCCTGCCACGACCAAAGCGAGAGAGGATAGTAGCTCAGCGGCCGGAAGTCGGCATTGAGCACCAGCGCCGGACAGGCCTCGGGGGAGACCCTGGGTTGGCAATGAACCGTCACATCAGTTTCCTCGCCTAGCGCGTCGCCGCCGAGCGCCAACGCCACGGCCTCTTGATTATAGCCTCCTCGAAACCAAGGCTAGCCCCTTGCCTTACATTTTACAGGCTCGATGACACCTTTGTGAAGCCCGGCTTGCAACAACGGTCCGCGCGGAAACGGATTATCGCGTCGGAATTGGCGTGCCGCTGCGGTAATCGTAAAACCCGCGCTGGGTTTTGCGCCCTAGCCAACCGGCTTCGACATATTTCACGAGCAGGGGACAGGGACGATATTTCGGATCGGCCATGCCCTCATGCAGGAGCTGCATGACGGACAATGCCGTGTCGAGCCCGATGAAATCGGCGAGCTGCAAGGGTCCCATCGGATGATTTGCGCCGAGCCGCATCGCGGTGTCGATCGATT
Organism: Methylocella sp.; assembly: GCA_050728655.1. Lineage (GTDB taxonomy): Bacteria > Pseudomonadota > Alphaproteobacteria > Rhizobiales > Beijerinckiaceae > Methylocapsa. Next base: position 8,010 of record JBOHJQ010000040.1, on the reverse strand, counting down.
CGACCGAGCCCACGCCCTCGTAGAGCGTGTAGATCGCTTCGTTGATCATCGGCAGCAGAATGCGATTGACGATGAAGGCGGGGAAATCCTCGGACACGGTAAACGTCTTGCCGAGCCGGGCGATCAGCGCCTTGGCTGCATCGAACGTCACATTTTCGGTCACGATGCCGCGGATCAACTCGACGAGCTGCATGCGCGGGACCGGATTCATGAAATGAATGCCGATGAACCGCTCCGGCCGGTCGGTGATCGAGGCAAGCCGCGTGATCGAAATCGACGACGTATTCGTCGCCAACATCGCCGTTGGTTTCAACGCAGGGCAAAGCTTGGAAAAAATCTTGCGTTTGACCTCCTCGTTCTCGGTGGCTGCTTCGATGACGAGGTCGCTGTCGGCAAAGGCGTCGAAGCCGGGCGCGGGCTTGATCCGGCGCAAAGCCGCGTCGCGCGCCGGTGGATCGACTTGGTGTCGCTCAACCTGGCGCGCGAGGTTGCCCGCGATGGTGGCGAGTCCGGCGTTGATGTGGGCTTCCGAGATGTCGTTGAGAGCGACTTCGATGCCGGCTAGCGCGCAGACCTGGGCGATCCCCGTGCCCATTTGGCCTGCTCCGATCACCCCGATTTTGTTTATGTCCATGTCATTCGTCCACAACGGCAAGCACGCTGGAAGGCCCTGGCGGATTGAATTCACGCGAACCTCGCCGCCGCGCGTTCGCGAAGAGCCGGGCCGATCTCTAAACCAATGACAAAAATAAATCTACTGAGCTGAATGAATTCCAGAGCGGGTGACTAAAAAGGAACCGCTCCAATTCGATCGGGTGAATTGCGCCGCGCGCGGCGGGGCATCGTTTAGCGGAATGACCTAGAATACAATGAGCGCGGCGCGCACGGTCATTGCCAAGAGCACCAGGGACGCGGCCATGAAAATTGCAAAGCGAAGTAAAATGACATTAACGAGCGCTTGAACGAGACTATGGGCTATCCGCAGACCGACGTAAAGCCAAGCGAGGCCGGCGTTCAAACCCTGACCAGCGCCGAGGACGGCCAAGGTGAGAGAAACGGCGTAGAACAGGGTCGGCTGCTCCATGAGGTGGTTGTAATTGTCTGCCTTCCAGCGCACCTTTGCAGGCAGTAGCGCGTCAAACTCCGCCTTGGGACGGTTTGGGTCGAGGGCGATTTTGTGCTTCCTGATCGCCGGAATACGTGTCGCATAGAGCCACGCCCACATGACGAATGTCCAAATGACCAGCGCGACCAGAGGTTTGAGGATTGCACTGTCCAAATTATTCTCCCCTCTAAGCAGCTAAATGTTCACTCGCCGGATTGGGCCAAAATCGCCCCGGCGTGTCTCGTCCCCGCGAATACTCTTCGCGCTGGCCGCGCCAAGGATGGCGAGTTCCGGGCTTTGTTGGCTGTCCTGGCATTGGCGCATGTTCTAGCGGCCGAGCTTGGCAAGCTCCTCGTTCAGCGCCGGCAAGATTTGGAAGAGATCGCCGACGAGCCCGTAATCCGCGATCTGGAAGATCGGCGCCTCCTCGTCCTTGTTGATGGCGACGATAACCTTCGAGTCCTTCATTCCGGCGAGGTGCTGGATGGCGCCGGAGATACCGACGGCGATGTAGAGATCGGGCGCAACGACCTTGCCGGTCTGGCCGACCTGCCAATCGTTTGGCGCGTAGCCCGCGTCGACGGCGGCGCGCGACGCGCCCATCGCTGCCCCGAGCTTGTCCGCGATGGGCTCGATCAGGGTCTTGAAATTGTCCGCGTTTTGCATGCCGCGGCCGCCGGATATGACGACCCTGGCGGCAGCAAGCTCGGGGCGCTCGGATTTCGCGAGCGTCTCATCCTTAAAACGCGAAACCTCGGGCGCGGCGGCGGCGGCGGCGATCTTTTCGACTGGAGCGGAGGCCCCCACGCTGGCCGGCTGAAACGCCGCCGTCCGGACCGTGATGATCTTCTTGGCGTCTGTCGATTGGACGGTCTCGATCGCGTTTCCGGCATAGATCGGCCGTTCGAAAATGTCGGGTGCGGCGACTTTGATAATCTCCGAAATCTGCATCACGTCGAGGAGTGCCGCGACCCTCGGCATGACGTTCTTGCCGGTCGAGGTCGCGGCGGCCAGGATCGCCGAATAATTGCCGGCCAATTGGACGAGAAGCGCCGCCAGCGGTTCGGCCAATTGATGCGCATAAACGGAATCGTCCGCGACCAAAACTTTTTCGATGCCGTCCATGCTGGCTGCGGACCGCGCCGCGACTTCCACCCGTGCGCCGGCGACGAGGACATGAACGGGCTCGTTAAGCGCCTTGGCGGCCGTCAACGCTTTGGCGGTCGCCTCGTTGAGCTTGCCGTCCGACACCTCGGCGAGAAGCAAGACCACCATCAGATCACCCCGGCTTCGTCCTTGAGTCTTGCGACGAGTTCGGCGGCGGAGGCGAGTTTGGTTCCAGCCTTCCGCGTGGGCGGCGCCACGGTCTTCAAAATCTTGAGGCGCGGCGCGATATCGACGCCAAAATCGGCGGGCGTCTTCTCCAGAATCGTCTTCTTCTTGGCTTTAATGATGTTTGGCAGAGATGCGTAACGTGGTTCGTTGAGGCGAAGATCGGTGGTGACGACGGCGGGGAGTGTTAGGGTCACGGTTTGCAATCCGCCGTCTACCTCGCGGGTAACATCCACGTGTCCGTCGCCAACCGCCACTTTCGAGGCAAACGTGCCCTGTCCCCAGCCCAAGAGCGCGGCCAGCATTTGCCCGGTCTGGTTGCAATCGTCGTCGATCGCTTGCTTGCCAAGGATAATCAGCAAAGGCTCCTCAGCGAGCGCGACAGCTTTCAAGAGCTTGGCGACGGCAAGCGGTTCGACAGGCTGCTCTACCTTAATGAGAATGCCCCGATCCGCGCCCATCGCGAGCCCCCTCCTGATCGTCTCGGCGGCCTGCGCCGGCCCGATCGACACCACGATCACTTCTTCTGCCTTGCCCGACTCCTTCAGGCGCAACGCTTCCTCGACGGCGATTTCGTCGAAAGGGTTCATCGCCATTTGCACGTTGGCGAGATCGACGCCCGAACCGTCGGGTTTCACCCTGATCTTAACATTGAAATCGACCGCCCGTTTCACGGGCACGAGAATTTTCATGAATGAACTCTGAAGGGAACAAGCTGAGGAACGCCGAAGCTAGGTAATAGCTCCGCTAGAAAAGTCAACGCGACGGGCGCTCGCCGAGAAATGGAATAGTTGCAGTAAGAAACGCGGCGATTGCTGGAAGATTTGGGGAAAACCTGATTTCTCTGCTTTGGTGAGGGAGGGGCTAATTGGGAGCGTCAGTGCTCGGTGTGCCATCCCCTTTGGCGCTTTGATCGAGGCGCAATGGGATGTAATAGCCTCGAATTTTCAGAAACGCATCGCCGTAAAATTCTTCCGGAATTCGAAATTCCCGCGCCTCTCCGGGATGGATGACAAGGTTTGAAGCAACAAGGCGCTCCTCACCGGACGAGGAGTTCTTGACAACGATTGTCTCAAGGTAGGTTACTTCCGGCTCCTGTTCACTCAAGAAAAATGTACGCGCCTCGCGCGGCAGTTTCGTTTCATTGAGCCTTGCCAATTCTTTCTTGGAAGCACCTATCAGGACGCGTCCGACCCGGCTGGGTTCGCCCGCCCCGTCGGAAACATAAAGGAAGGGGCACGAACCTAGTTGGGCTGTCCCGAGCAACGCGATGGCGGCAGCTGGCGCGCCCCGCACCAGAATATCCCTTCCCTTAATTGTAATCGTTTTCAGATTATAGGCGGGACCGAAAATATAGGTGCGGTTGATTTTACGTGTTTCTGGAGGCTTGAACGATGCGATAGATTTAGAAAAGATTGTTCGTAGGGGGCCTTTCTTTCCGGACGAGTTGAGATCGTCTTTTGCTCTAAATTGGATCGCTGCAAGGGTCGTGTTTGTGATTCGTTTGTAAAGGCTCTCCGCAGAGTTCACATCGAGTAGCGGCTTAAAATTACTCTCGTGATCGTCTAAATCATATCGCAACTCGATCCGGAGTGGAATAACAGCCATCTCGCCTTTCTTGATGGCGACGACGCCCGGAGGAGAATCTTGCGCCGTAGCGCCGGTACGTAACAGCCTAAGTTGTTCATCAAGATCGGCGGAATAGCCGATATGTTCAATTTGTAAATCCTTGTACTTGGGCTCAATCACCGCGACTAGCGTAAAAAGCTGCCTCGGTTGCGCATCAAAGCCAAAATTATACGAATATTCTTCTCCTTCTCCACATTGACCTATAGATGCGTTGCCAAATGCGAGCAGAAAGTCATCCGGCCAACTCTTCTGTCCGAAATAAAGCATCGCATCAATTGATTTGTTCCTGAACATCGATGATTTTAGATTGTCATTCTGTCCAAGGTTACTACTTAGCCTAAGCCCTTTTTTTGAGACTATATTTTCAAGTTCCGCCATTGAATCCCAATAGTTCATCAGAAGGCGAGCCGAGATCGGCGCATGAAGCAAAACAGAGGAAATCGCAGCATTTTGAAAGTCAACATGCGCTTGCGGGTTCTTCCAGCCCTCAGACTCGTACCTTGCGTCATAAGTCATCATGTAAGCGCCGGGCCATTCCTGAGTCTTGAATACAGCTTGGAGGGAAGGCACATCTGGCAAGATAATATTTTCTTCGCCAGCATAAATGCGCATTTTTTTTAGGCCACTCGAAGGGTCCTGCCATCGCGCAGTAATTTCTCCTTGACCCTTGCCCATAAGACTATACTGAGCCGGGCCGCCGTCACCCTTTCCCTCCGGGGACTCAAGGCGACCAAACCGGGTGACGATTTCCTGAAGCTTTTGATAGACTGGGTTCCTGACCACGACGGGATTTGCAGGGAGGAGCCGCGCCAATGCCGGATCGAAGCGTCCCGCGACCATGAACGAAGATGTCGTCGCATCGAGCCAGAGATAACGAAGCAGAAAGGTGTCCTCCGGCTTTTCTGGCACACAATTGATTTCGTTGATAATCGTGGCATTGTCAGCTGCCGTGACATTTTGCTGAACGACATTGCAGGAACCGAGCACCACCGCGCTCGCGTTGCCCGAGTCCGTCGCCGCCCCTTGTGCGAAACACCACGCTGGAAACGTGAGAACGGCGCCAAAGAAAATCAGAGCAGACCTAAGCGGATCTGGGCCCACAATACGATTAGCTCTGAATATCACGGCTGCCGCCTTCTGTGCTCGTTCCTGGCCTCATTCATTCGATTTGCTCTGAACGTTTTGCTGAACTGTATTACCTGATCCTCCGATAAATGCAAAAAGTCCTTGTTTGCCCATGAAAAGGGCGGACATTGCCATCGACCAAACAAGAAAAGCGACGACCATAATGATGACAAACGTCTGAGCCGAACCAAGTTTGGCGAAAATTCCCATCGACAGCACTTGCCGATAGAGAAGGTAGAAAACGCCAATCACCAGGCCGGTGACGCCGCCTACCTTTAGCAGTGGTTCGAGGATGGCTTCCATATTCGCGCTTCCTCTCTCAAAAAAGCTTGGGTAAAGAAACTCATTCTAATGCCTGGATGTTCGATAAAGTCTTCAACGGTGCACTTGCTGACAATCAACCGAATCGAGAACAAGTACCACTAATGGGAATGGGTCGCCAGACCAATCGCCACACTGATCTCAACGGTTCTTGCCCGGCACCCATAAAATATCTGCCTCGCCCTTATGGTTCGCGTAGCGCGCCGCGACGAACAGGAAATCCGACAGCCGGTTGACATATTTCAGCGCCGGGCCGCCGACAACTTCGCCCGGCGTGCCGGCCAAGGCGACGAGCAGCCGTTCGGCCCGCCGCGTCACGGTGCGGGCAAGATGCAGGGCCGCGGCGGCCGGCGAGCCGCCCGGCAGGACAAAAGAGCGCAAGGGCTCGAGTTCCGCGTTGAGTTCATCGATCTTACGCTCCATGCGATCCACTTGCGATTGGACGATACGCAGCGGTTCAGTCTCGCCATTCGCACTAGGCGGCACGCAAAGATCGGCGCCGAGGTCGAAGAGATCGTTCTGAATGCAGAGCAACATCGCGTCGATCCTGGCGCAAATTGCGTCCGACGCGATGGCGACGCGGGCAAGTCCGATCGCCGAATTGGCCTCGTCGATCGTGCCATAGGCTTCGATTCTGAGATCGTTCTTGGCACGGCGCTCGCCGGTGCCGAGCGCGGTCGTCCCGTCATCGCCCGTCCTTGTATAAATTCGGTTCAAGACAACCATGGCGCCCCCCATCAATGCCTAGCAGCCAACCACAAAATACCAATGATAATGACTATAACGGCGAACTAGACGCTTCCCCGCCAGCGCATCGGCTTTTGCGATGGGCGGCCTCATCGCAGCATACTGATGAGCCCCAGCAATAGCGCGAACGCGACGGTGCCCATTCCCAATCCGACCGCAAGCTTACTTGCGGCGTGCATCCTGCCGCGTTCCTCGAACTTAAACAGTGTCCGTCACGGCTTTGGTAAGCGTGCCGGACGCGAGCTCAATAGCGGCGCAAAAGACGTTCCAAATAATCCAATTCCTCGCGCGGACGGGCGGGCTCGCCGAGCCTGCGGCGAAGTTCCTCTAAGACGCGCCTTGCCCGCTCCGCGCCGGGAAAACGCGCGGACGGATCGAATCCTCGCAAGATTTCCGCCGGGCGCCCGAGGGGATCGGTTCCCTCGGCCTCGCCAAACCGGCCTGGCGGGCCTTGACCGTCTTCGCCCTCTCCGGCTTCCTCGCCCGCGCCTGAACCCCCGGCCTCGCCGCGCATACTTTCGGCGAGCTTTTGCGCGCCCTCGCGCAAGGCCTCCACCGCGCGGCCTTGCGCGTCCACCGCGCCGTCGCTCCCGCTCGGACCTTGACCGAGCGCATTTTCGGCGTCGCGCATCGCGTTTTGCGCGCCGTCTAGGCCGTTGGCGCCGGCCCCGGCCTCGTCCAAACGCTTTTGTAGATTTTCAAGCCGGTCGCGGAGAGCTTTTTGGCGCCTCGCGAGATCGGCATCGTTGGTCTGCCCCGCCCGAGGGCTCTTACCGCTTTTGCCGCCGGGGGCTTGGCCATTTCCTTGTCCATCAAGGCCGCCTTGCGTTGCGGCGCCGTCCTGGCCAAAGATATCGCCGAACGTTGGTTCTCCCGGCAGGCCCCCGCGTTCCTCACGTTGCCGGTGCCTTTCCGCTTGGCCGCTTCGATAGGTTTCATCGCGAAGATCCTGCTGATCCTCGCTCATCTGGCCGAGTTCGTCGAGCGCGCGGCTCATCTCCTGCGCCCTGGGATCGGCCTTGCGCGGCCGCGCGACGCGCAGGTTTTCAAGGATGTTTTGCAATCGGTCCAGCATTTTCTGTGCGTTCACGCTGTCGCCTGACCGCAACATGTCCTGGATCTGGTCGAGCATGGCTTGCAGTTCTTTGGGACTAATCGTGCGGCCCCGGCCTTCGAGCGCCGCAAGATTGCCTTCGCGGTCCTCGTTCTTCTGCTGGGCGGCGAGCTCTTGCAAAAATTTATCCATTGCGGCGCGCAGATTGCCGCTGAGCTTGCGGATTTCATCTTCTGGAGCGTTGCGCTGCAAGGCATCGCGCAATTGTTGTTCGGCGGCGCGGAGATCGCGTTCGGCCTCGGAGAGATCGCCGTTCTCGATGCGCAGCGCCATTTGCCAAAGATAATCGGCGACTTCGACGAGATCACCGTCGCTGTGCGCCGCATTGAGCCGATCGAATGCCACCCGCAATCCGAGATAGACACCGGCGCCTGTGCCGAACATTTCCGGTGCGATCATCAAGGCATCGAGTGCGTTTGCAACCCGCACCTTATCCTCGGGAGCGAGAACCAGATTGCGGCGCTGCTCGGCAAGCGCGCGCGCAAGAGGCTTGGCGAAGGGCTTCTGCGGCAACGTGATTTCGACGGTATCGCTCCTGCCTTCATTGCCTCCTTCGTCGCGCGCGGTCAGCGTCATTTCGACACGCACGCCGGCCCATGGGTGTTCGGAAAGATCGGCCGTTGTCTCGGCCTCGCCG
>JBOHJQ010000039.1:0-29615 GCA_050728655.1 Methylocella sp. | reverse complement strand
GGGGAAGGGAGAGCCGCGGCTTTCGCGGCTCCCTCATGCGAACGCCACCAGACGGTATCGATATTGTGCGTATCCTGCAGCAACGTATGGATTTCGAGCGTCGCGTATGAAAAACCTGCCTCGCCGTGGCAATCCCGCCTTGCTAAACGATCGAGATATTTAGGGTATGACCGGTCCGGCCTTTCAAGGCAGCCTGTTTTCGGTTGATTTCTTTCAGGAAACAATTGCTAAACTGCCCGATTGGTCTGCGGTGGATGACGGCGCGTTGGATGCATTTGCGCGCGATTTCAAGCAGATCTTCGATCGCTTCCCTACAGCACAAACGCCGAACGAAAGCCAAACCGAAGACGATCTGATATGGCTGGTCCTATCCCGCCTCGGCTGGGCGCAATCCCTTCGGAACCAAAATCTCTCGGCACGCGGCCGTGACGATGTTCCAGACGGCTTGCTGTTCGAAAACCAAGATGCAAAGGCCCGCGCCAACACCTTTCCCGAAGAATGGAAGCGCTATCAATTTGGGCGTGCAATCGTAGAATCTAAACGCTGGCTACGGCCGCTTGACCGGCAGTCCGGCGCGCGCGGCGAAGAAACCGCCCCTTCGACCCAGATGCTTCGCTATTTGCGCCGTGTCGACGACCTCACCACAGGCAAGCTTCGCTGGGGCATTCTCACTAACGGCGCGCGCTGGCGTCTTTACTATCAAGGCGCGCGCTCTGTCTCGGAACAGTTTTTTGAAATCGATCTCGCCGCTGCGCTTGCCATTTCCGGCCACGATGGTGGGCTTTTCGCCCTGCCCGACGACAGCCGCCGCCATTGCCTGAAGGTTTTTATCCTTGTGTTTCGTCGCGAAGCCTTCCTGCCATCTGCGGACGGCGTGGCGACCTTTCATCAACGGGCAATCGAGGAAGGCCGCTTTTATGAGGAGCGGGTCGCCGGCAATCTCTCCAGGCTGGTGTTTGGCTTCATCTTTCCGGCCCTCGCCCAAGCAATCGCCGCCGCCGCGCCAGATGCTTCTCTGCATGAAGTGCGCGATGCCGCGTTGATCCTTCTTTACAGGCTTCTATTCATTCTCTACGCCGAGGACCGTGGCCTTTTGCCCGTGAGCGACCGGCGTTACGAGGACTATGGTCTGCGCATCCGCGTTCGCGAGGATATTCGCCGCCGCAAGGACCGGAACGACGCGTTTTCCGAAACCGCCGCCCATTATTGGTCAACGCTCGACGACCTATGCCGGGCGATCAACGAGGGCGACCGGTCGATTGGGCTTCCGCCTTACAACGGCGGCCTGTTTGATCCCGGACGGACGCCGCTCCTCACCCAAATCCGGCTTGGCGACGCCGTGATGGCGAATGTCATAGATCAGCTCTCCTTCGAGAAATCCGATCTGGGCCGCAAATATATCAACTACCGCGACTTGAGCGTTCAGCAGCTCGGCTCGATCTATGAGCGTTTGGTCGAGCATGAGGTCAGCCGCGATGGCGCGGGCATTGTTATCAGGCCAAACGTCTTCGCCCGGAAAGGATCGGGGAGCTACTACACTCCCGACGATCTCGTCGGTCTTATCATCCGTGAGACCGTCGAACCTCTCGTGACCGCACGGATGGAGGCTTTTGAGGCAAAGGCGCGGGAGCTGGAGAAAAAGCGCGAGGCCGCCGACCGCCGGCTCAAAACCCTCGAAGAAATCGACCCGGCGCGACGGCTTCTCGACCTCAAAATCTGCGACCCGGCCATGGGGTCCGGCCATTTCCTCGTGAGCCTTGTCGATTATCTCGCCGATCGGGTCATCACCGCGATCGCCGAGGCCCGGGCCGCCGTCACTTTCGGCACGTACGTTTCTCCTCTCATCGACAGGATCGCGGAAATCCGCGCGACGATCCTTCGCAATGCCGAGGAACGCGGCTGGACGATCGATCCGGATCACCTCGACGATCGCCATATCATCCGCCGCATGGTGCTTAAGCGCTGCATCTATGGCGTGGACAAAAACGCAATGGCGGTCGAACTCGCCAAGGTCTCGTTATGGCTTCACACTTTTACCGTTGGCGCGCCGCTCTCTTTTCTCGACCACCATTTGCGCTGTGGCGACAGCCTGTTCGGCTCTTGGGTGCGCGGCGGAATCGACCGCGCCGCCGCGCTCGGCGCCCCGCTTTTCTTGCACGAGCCAATGACGCGCGCCATGCGGGCCGCCGTATCGATGCAAATGATCGAAAATCTAACCGATGCCGAGATCGCCGAGGCGCGTCATTCGAAGGAGATTTTCGACGAGGTGTGCGCCATGACAGCGCCGCTCGATGCGATCCTTTCCCTCATTCACGCGCTCGACTGGCTCGATTTGAACTCGCAGGAAGACAGAAGCGCGGTCCGGGAGTTTTCCCGGCCTGGGAGCAATCCTGACCAGGCCGTTCCCCGTCCCGTTGCGGTCCGCGCTTTCTTGAGCGGCCAATTCGGCGATCCGGTGCGAGTCGCGCTCGGGAAAGAGAAAATCGCAGAGAGAGCTCCCGGAGCAGCGCGTTTCGCGGAAATTTTTGCCCAGGCGCGAGAGCTTGTCGCGGAAGAAAAATTCCTGAATTGGCAGGTCGCGTTTCCCGGCGTGTGGTCAAATTGGGACAGCGCCGAGTTGAGCGGCGGATTCGACGCGGTGATCGGCAATCCGCCCTGGGACCGGATCAAACTCCAGGAGGTTGAGTGGTGGGCGGCACGCAGGCCCGAAGTAGCCAGGGCAGAAACCGCGGCCAAGCGCAAGGGACTCATCAAAGCGCTGGAGGCAGCAAACGATCCACTGGTCGGAGACTTTGAAAAGGCTGTTGACAGAGCGGACGCAACAAGCCGCACTGCCAGAAAAAGCGGAGAGTATCCATTTTTATCCGGCGGCGACACGAACCTAAATTCGCTCTTTATCGAGCGTGCTCATGCACTCACAAAGCGAAGTGGGCTCGTAGGTCTTCTAGTGCCATCTGGAATCGCATCCGATCAAAGCTCGGCCGCATTTTTCCGCAAAATGACGCAGGGAGGCCAACTTCGAAGCGTCATCGATTTTTTCAACAAGCGCTCTGACGGAACGCTGTTCTTTCCGGATGTTTATTATCGCTTCAAATTTTGTGCCTACATCGCCAATGGTCCTGCACGCAAATCGCCGGTCATATCTTTCGGTTTCTTCATCCGCAATATGGAAGAGCTGCGTGATCCCGACCGGTTGTTCGTGATCGCGCCTGAGGACATTGCGCTAATCAACCCGAACAGCGGCACCGCCCCGATCTTCCGCTCTCGCCGCGATCTCGGACTGACGAGGGCAATTTACAGCAACAACACGGTGCTGGTGGACCGCTCGGTTACCCCTCCCGTGAGTATATGGCCAGTTCGCTATTCAACCATGTTCCACATGGCCAACGATTCTGGCCTGTTCCTCAATCCTTCTGCATTGGAAAAGGCGGGCGCATATCCTGTTGGACAAAACGTCTGGAAGAAGGGACATGAAGAATTCTTGCCGCTTTATGAAGGCAAGATGGTGCAGGCGTTCGATCATCGCGCATCCGACATACTCCTTGCAGATGGTAATTTGTTTCGAACAGGGCAAGGTCGTGATCTGTCACTTGAGGAGCACAAAGATCCCGACCGCGTCCCGGTCCCCCGCTATTGGATCGACTCCGGAAAATTGGATTGGGCTCCCGCGACAAAATGGTGTCTTGCGATCAAGGACGTTACGTCAGTCACAAATGCGCGAACCACCATCGCAGCCGCAATTCCCCGTGTTGGTGCCGGACACACACTGCCTGTGATATTTCCGAAGACGGTCGGAGATAAGTCCTACCCAGAGCTTGCAGCACTATTGCTGGCCAATCTCAATAGCATGGCACTTGACTACCTTGCGCGGCAAAAGGTTCACGGGAACCATCTCGCTTGGTATCTAGTCGAGCAGCTTGCCGTCGTGCCGCCGGATCGCTACGAGGCAGTCCGTTTCGGGAAGTCAACCGCCGCCGACATTATCCGCGCGGCGGTGTTGGAGCTGACGTACACTGCGCACGACATGGCGCCCTTCGCCCGCGACATGGGCTATGTCGATAAGAAAGGCAAGGTGAAGCCACCCTTCGCATGGGATGAAGACCGCCGCCTAAAACTCCGCGCCAAGCTCGATGCGGTTTACTTCCACCTCTACGGAGTTACTAAGCGCGATGACGTGCGCTACATCTATTCGACCTTCCCAATCGTCGAGCGCGAGGAGATGAATGCCTTTAGCCGCTACCGCTCCCGCGATCTTTGCCTTGCTTATATGAGCGCGCTCGCAGCTGGCGATCCGGACGTCGAGATCGATCTGTGAGAGAAGAACGCATGCGCCGCATGGAATCACGCATCGCAACGCACCGCAAGAACCGCGAAGCACTTGCGCCCAGGTCTCGAAACCTTTTGGTGCGATTGGCCACGATGTTCTCCGCAACCCCACCAGCTTGGCCGCGGCCGCGAAAACGCAACGTTTACCAAGTCTTTACCTTAAGTTGGGATGTCTCCTCGAGCTGGCCCTACGCTGCGGGGCCGGTTTGCCTAAATTTCTAACAATCGCGGTCGTCCGTCCCGATCCCGATTGCGCCCGAACATTTTGAACATGAAGCCGCATGATCACGCTCTATCATCATCCCCTCTGCCCGAATTCGCGCTTCGTCCGCCTGCTCCTGGCCGAATATGCCATTAAGCCGGACCTCATCGAGGAAAAAGCGTTCGAGCGCCGGCGGGATTTCCTCATCCTCGATCCGGCCGGGCAAACGCCGGTCCTTGTTGAAGAGTCCGGCACGGTCGTCGCGGGCCCCGGGCCGATCGCCGAATATTTCGACGAGACTCGCGGCCTTGCCTTGGGCAGCCACAGGTTGTTGCCCGAGGATCCTTGTTCCCGCGCGGAGGTGCGCCGGCTGTTCGATTGGTTCAGTCAAAAATTCTTCCGTGAAGTCACGAATTGGCTCGTCACCGAAAAGGTCTATAAGCGGGAAATGCCGCGCGAGCAGGGCGGCGGTGGGCCCGACATGGATCTCGTGCATGCGGCGCGGGCCAATATCCGCACCCATTTGCGCTATATTGGTTATCTGGCGGGGAACCGGAATTGGCTCGCCGGGGAGCGGCTTTCGCATGCCGATCTCGCCGCCGCGGCGCATCTCTCCTGCGTGGATTTTCTGGGCGACGTGCCATGGGAAGAGAACGAAACGGCAAAGCTCTGGTACGCCCGGGTAAAATCGCGTCCAGCGTTCCGCCCGCTGCTCGCCGACCGGCTGCCAGGCTTCCGTCCAAACCCGATCTACGCGGATCTCGATTTCTAGACCCGGATTTTAAGGCGCTGTTGGCCGCGCAGGCGCGCGCGCGGGGCTTCGACATCTGCCGCATCACCCATCCGGGCGCCATTGCGCAAGCGCCCCAGCGGCTCTCCGCGTGGCTTGCCTCCGGCGCGGCGGGCTCGATGGACTGGCTCGCCGCAACGCAAGCGCGGCGGTCCGATCCGCGCAAGCTCTGGCCAGAGACCGCGAGCATTATCATGCTCGGAATGAATTATGGCCCGGCTGGCGATCCGCTTGCCGCGCTGGCCCGGAAATCCGCCGGAAATATCTCCGTTTACGCACGAAACCGCGATTATCATGACCTTATCAAGGGCAGGATCAAGCTGCTCGCCGCGTGGCTCGCCACGCAAGCCAAGGGAACAAAAGTCAAGGTCTTCGTCGATACCGCGCCGGTCATGGAAAAGCCGCTGGCGCAGGCGGCGGGTCTCGGCTGGGCCGGCAAGCACAGCAATCTGGTTTCGCGCGAGTTCGGCTCCTGGCTGTTTCTGGGCTCCATCTTTACCGATCTGCCGCTCGCGCCCGACGAGCCAGAGCCGGATCATTGCGGCGCCTGCCATGCCTGCCTCGACATTTGCCCGACAAAGGCGTTTCCGCGCCCCTATGTGCTCGATGCCCGCCGTTGCATCTCCTATCTTACGATCGAACGCAAAGGCCATATCGACCGCGAGTTCCGGCCGCTGATCGGAAATCGCATTTTTGGCTGCGACGATTGTCTTGCGGTCTGTCCCTGGAACAAATTCGCGGCGATGGCGCGGGAAACGAAGCTTTGCGCGCGGGAAGAGCTTTCCGCCCCCCCAATCGCCGATTTGCTTCGCCTTGACGACGCCGCGTTTCGGGCGCTGTTTACGGGAAGCGCGGTCAAGCGAATTGGTTATGACCGGTTTACCCGCAATGTCTTGATCGCGGCGGGCAACAGCGGCGACCTGGCGCTCGTGGGGTCTGTCGCGGAGAAGCTGAAAAGCCCTTCGGCTCTGGTGCGTGCGATGGCGGTTTGGGCGCTCGGCCGGCTCGTTCCGTTGGCTGATTTCGCTGAATTCGAACGGCGCTATCGTCCCGGTGAGACCGACAGTGTGGTCGCAGCTGAATGGGCGGCGGCAATGGGTGCTGCGCCCGCGCGTGCGATGACCGCGCGTGCGGTTGATTTCAACGAAGGCCGGCCATCATGAATCTCTTCGCATTCGGTCTTGGCTATTGCGCGCGTCATTTCATCGCCCTCTCGGGAAGCTCGTTCGAGGCTATCGCGGGCACCGTGCGCAACACGGCCAAAGCCGAGGAGCTGGCGGGCGAAAATATCGAGACCTTCGTGTTCGGCCCCGAGCGTGAGGACGCGGCCATCGCGGAGCGGGTTGTGGCGGCCGATGTGATTCTCGTCTCTATTCCGCCCGGCATCTCGGCCGATCCCGTGCTGGCGCGGTTTGGCCACCGCATCGTAAGCCTGCGCCGCCAGCAGACCATCGTCTATCTCTCGACGATCGGCGTCTATGGCGACGCGCGCGGCGAATGGGTGGATGAAAAAACGATTCCGGCGCCGTCGTCCGAGCGGTCGCTGGCGCGGCTTACAGTCGAGAAATCGTGGGCCGCGATCGGCACGGAGAATGACAAGAAGGTCTACATCCTGCGCCTAGCAGGTATCTACGGTCCCGGCCGCAATATGCTTCTCAATCTCAAGGCAGGCACCGCTAGGCGCATCGTGAAGAGGGGCCAGGTTTTTAATCGCATCCATGTCGAGGACATATGCCGCGCCATCGATGCCGCCATCGCCCACAAGGGTCCAGGTGGTGTCTTTAACGTAAGCGACGACGCGCCGGCGCCGCCGCAGGATGTCACCACCTACGCTGCGATGCTGATGGGCATCGAGCCGCCGCCCGAACAAGACATTGAGACCGCCGATCTCTCTCCCATGACGAGAAGCTTTTATGCCGAGAATAAGCGGGCGTCCAACCGCAAGCTGAAAGACGAGCTCGGCGTAAAACTCGCCTTTCCAACCTATCGCGTGGGCCTCGAAGCGCTTTGGGAGGCGGGCGAAGGGCGGGGGTAGGGCGGGCGACGCGCTTCCTCACGCGTCCATCGATTTGAGCAAACTTTCTGCGTCCCCCGCTAAGGGTCCCTTAGCCGGGTGAGAAACCTAAAAAGTTACTCGCCGTAGTGGCCGCAGCGCGGGCACGGCGGGCCATGCGCGGCGCCGCGGCAAGGTTCAATTCATTCGCAGTCGTAAGTGTTACCCGGGACCCCACCACAGCCGTGCGCCGCTGCGGGGCTCGAGTGGGTCACGAGGATGGCCCCGCTCAGAGCCGCAATCGTCAATATGGCGACCAGAAACTTTTTCATGACCGGTTCCCTAATAAAGCCCAACGATAGCTTTGCTCTATTTTCCATTTGTCAATCTCCTTTGATTCAGTTTGCGTCAGATTGCCACGAGGCAACCACAACAGCTCGGGAAAAGCTCACAGCGTTGAGCCATGAGCGGTTTTCCAAGCAAGCTAATTTGAGCAAACTTTTTCGTCCGCCACCTCATCAGTTTTGATAAGGCTCGCGAAATTTTTTGTGGTTTTTTGAAAGGAAGCCTTGTTAGATCGGGCTCGTCAGGCGCGTCGCGGAAATCGCGGTGAGAAGCGCGACGACGTCGACTTGGCGGTTGCAGCCGGTTTTTTCCAAAACGCCGCGAACATGCATGCGGATTGTATTTTGCGAGACTCCCTGATCGGTGGCGATGGTCTCGACAGTTTCACCGGAGGCAAGACTGCGGGCGACGCGCGCCTCGGCGGGCGTCAGATCAAACAAGGACTGCACCAGTTCGACCGGGGGTGCTTGCGGCAGAGTGACGGGGGTCAACACGAGCACGGCGGCGCAGCGGACAAAAATGTCGCGCGCCGACAAGCGGATGGGAACGACATGCGCGACCATCATCGCTTCAGCGCCGGCGTCGCGAACCGGGAAGGAGCGCACGCTGGCGCCGCCCACCGCATCAATGGCCGCGATCGCGTCGCGCAACAAGTTATCGGCGGCTCTGTCCTTCAGCGACACGCGATCAAACGCCCGCCACTGAACATAGTCTGTCATCGCTTCGATCAAAGAGTTGGCGGCGAGAACCTTGCCTCTCTCGTCGAGAACCAGCGCCGGGAGGCCCATGACGGCGAGCGTTTCGCTGGCGACGCGCGCCCGCTCCAACTGCAAGCGCGCCGACATCAATGCGCTGCGGGCGAGATGGGGACGCAGTTCATCGAGCTTTTGGACGAAAGCGCGTTCCACGGGTCCGCGTTCGGTCCGTCGCCACAACATGAAAGTCACGTTTTCACCCGTAGGGATAGGAATAGCCGTGCCCACAATCCATCCAATGCCTTGCGGACGCCAAAAGTCGCGATAGAGCGGCTCTTGATCCAATTCCTCAGGAGTGAAAATGTCGCTTTCAGTCAAGAATCCGGCATGGCGCGCGGCAAACCCGCGAGCAGCGAGCTGTCCGCGCCACCACCAACGTTCCGGCGGAAAATGTTTGTGGATTTCGCGGGCAACAGGCGAAGCGGTCCAATATTGAACGTCGGCTTTGGTGATGTACAGCGACCCTCCGATGCCCTCCGCTATTTGTCCAAGCTCATCGAGAACACCCGGCCAAAGCTCCGGCACGAAGGAACTTTCGTAAATCCGGTCAACGAGTTCCGGGTCCATGGTTCGCTTGTCCCGATTACGGCGGAAGCAACAACTGGATTTGGAGATTACTCTCCATTCAACCGTTTTGGAAAGGCGGAGTATCCCTTGCATTCGCAAGGATCAATGCGTAGGCCAGCCGCTAGAGGAACTGCCCCAGCAACCGGTTCACCCCTTGCGGCGCGTGCTCGTGCGCCCAATGCAAGATACCGGGCAGCCGTTCGATGCGCAGATCATGAACGTAGCGACCGGTGCCATGGAGGCAAGGAAGACCGAGCGCTATGTCCTCTTCGCCCCAGATGACCAGCGTTGGCGTTTCGATCGGCGTGTCGAGAACGCGGCCGGCCAGGACATCCCGCCCCGCCGCGCGATACCAGTTCAGCATCGCGGCCGCGGCGCCGGGCGCCTCTTAGGTCCACGCGCTGATCATGCTCGCGCGGCGCGGGCAGTTATTTTCCGGATGCTCAATTGAGTCCGGGGATCAACGTGACACGTCGATAAAGCTCACAGGCCCTTCATATATTCGACGAGCGCTTCACGGTCGGCGTCGGATAGGCCGGCGTTGTTGTAATCGTGACCGGAATTGAGGTTTCCCTGGATCGGCTTTCCTTGATCGTCGAGCACCCGAAACAGGAAGCTGTTGTCAGCCGATTGCTCGGTCTTGAAACCAACTTTCACAGGATCGAACTCCCGCGTCCCGACATAAAAGCTCTTCGGACGCTCGCTTGGCGGCAGCAGCAAGTCATAGAGCGTTGGAACCGAACCATTGTGCAGATATGGCGCAGTCGCCCAAATGCCGGTCAGCGGGCGGAATTTGTAGCCGAGGATGGGACTGTCGTCAGCAAGACACCGCTTCAGCTGCGCGCTCTTATCTGGATCAATGGTCGCGGGGTCAATCTGGGGCACGAGATTCTTGAGGCTAATTCGCGGCGCAAGATCGGGATGCGGAGTCGCTTTGCGGCTAAACGTGTCCGACGCGAGCCGCTGCTTGACGTCGTCGGCAAGGACCTGCTTTAATAAGTCCTTGTTTCTTTGAGCGTAATTGGCGATGGAGCCTATCACAGCTGTCGCAAGCATATCGAATTCAGGCGCAATCGAGCCAAGGAATATCTTCGGTCTTCCCGGCACGAGGAAAAAACCTCTTGGCGTTAGCTCCATAGATCCCGTGTGAACGCTGTTTGCATAGGCGTTGCAGGCCATCCACGGATCTGTTCCGATGGGCTCGGATCCTTTCAGTAAAGTCGTGCCGACATCGACATGTGTCGTGAGGTCCTCGCGATCGAGATGCGAGTGACATCTTGCACAGTGCTCGGCGAACAGCCGCTCTCCCGCCAAGCGCTTGGTTTCATCAATTGCAGGAAACACGCTTGGCCAAGCTGGCGGCTTGAGACGGCGCACCAGCTCTTCCAGCTGATAAAGATTGGCCATATTAATGCTCGACATATATCCCGGTCGGAGCAATGCCAAGGCCCAGGGTTTGATCTGCGCGTCGCCGAAAACGCCAATCACTTCGCCAGCGTTGCGGCCCAAGGCGCCGAGGTCGACGCCGCCCACAATTGGCCCGTTGGGCGCCGACGCATTCCATTGAACCGCGCTCAACTGAACGATGTTCCATAAGAAAGGATAACTGACCGGCGCGTCGGAGGCATGAAAGTTTTGGTTGGGCGCGTTCACGACCGTCGCGACCTTATTGAAAATATTTCCAATGGCGTCGAGGCGGCCAAACCCGTACCGCAGCGGCGTAAAATTGGCCTTGGCGAGGTTCGCCTCGAAGTCGACGAGCTTAGCCAATGCGCCGCGCAGCTTGCCTGCGTCCTGACCATCGCCGCCAAGAACTTTTTTCGCGAACCGGGCGAACTTTTGGTCGTCGTGCGAGGTCTGATCCAGCGCTTTATTGAGCGCCTCCCGGAAAGACTGAAAATCGGCGAGCGTTGGCGCGCCCTCGATGCGAAGCCGCTTGCCATTGTAGGTGATTTCGTTCGAATGGCAGGCTGAACAGTTCATCCCTGCCCATGGCTCGTTCGGAGATTGCCCGTCTTTCCACTGCAGCTTGGTGGCGGAAAGTTCGGAATCGTCTTCAGCGTCGATCGCAAAGCCCATCGGTAAATCCGATGCGCCCGGACCGGGAACATAGTGGAACGCGGCCAGATACTCGGGCGCCAGAAATGGCTTATCGGAATCCGGCTGTTCAAGCGCACGCAGCCAGCTCAATGGCAAAAGCCGCGATCCCTGGGTTAGCGTATACCATGCGTCTTTGTCGGCGCTGCTCCACCCTTGTTCAACATTGACGATTTCATCGCTCATCGACGGGACTACCGGCGCGAGGCAGCCTGCAAGCAGCGACGCAAGGAATAAGCCTTGTTTCCTCATCTTGGTCCTCCCCTTTGGCGTTTTACAAACGTTGACAGTTTGATGCTTCGAATGAATTTGTCATCGACAAAATATGGCGCACCAAAAGCCTGCATGAGGCATCGCCTCCGGGGTCAGCACCCACGAGACAGATTTCGGCGGCCCCCAACTCACAAGCCTGCTCACAAGAGTGTTGGGCAGCCGTTTCAGCGGAGTGGTCGTGGCTCAGTTCAATTCCAGCGCCACTGCCAGGATTCCGGCACTGGTCCACCTTTGCGATCCACGGGCCCGGCGCTGAGGCCGTTCAGCCGCAGACTTTGCCGAACAATTTCCGGGATCATCACCGCCCCAATAGCTCGGCCAAGGCATTCATGCATCCCGAGACCGAAATGAAATTGATTGCCTTGTCCCCGGTTCGGATCAAAAGCATCGGGGTTGGACAACGCTTTCGGATCGAACATGCCGGAATGGGTGACGGCGAGGACCGTGGCGCCCTTGGGGATGGCGGTTTCGTAGGCCTCGCCGCGCCCCAAGATGGTATCCTGCTCGCAGGTGCGGAAGAAATAGGGAAACGCCGGCTTGAACCGCAGCGCTTCGAACGCGAAACCGTCGACGGCGGCCGGATCATCGCCGAGCGCGGCGGCGCGGGCCTTGGCGAGGTCGTCCGGGCGCTTCATCAAGAAATCGAGCACATTGACGACGGCATGCGAGGTGGTCTCGACCGCGCCAATCAGCAACCCGGCGACGTTCTCCACAACCCGCTTCAGGTCGAACTTCAGCGCCTTGGACGAATGCAACTCCAACAACCGCGTGACCGGATCGTGACCACCCAGCCCAATCTTGTATTTGCCCTCCCGGAGCGCAACCAGCTCGACCAGATATATGACCATTTCCTTGGTCGCGGCTTCGCGCTCGGCGACGATCTTGCTTGGATCGGGCCAGGCGATTGAGTCGAATGGCTGGTTCCAGAACGTGTCGATCTGGCTCCAGTAGGACCATTTGCACAATTTCGCCGGATCGCTATGGGCGAACCCGAACCAGTCCTGAACAAGCGCTAAAGGCACGGCGCGGGTGAGGCCCGAAACCGCGTCCATCGAGCCACCCGCCGCCGCCAAAAGCTCGGCCGCCTTGTTCGCCACATAAGTGCGTATGGGCGGAATGTCCTCAAAATCGAGAATGGCGCGCATGATCGATTTTTCGCGCCAATGCACCGCCGTATCGTCCTGGGCCATGAAGTAATCGCCCTGTTTGGGCTTATAAAGCGCGACGCTGAATAGATTATACTGGCGGAGGATCTCGGTGCAGTCGTCGAACCGGGTCGCGAGGGTCAGCTCCGGCAGGACGAGAATGGGTCGATCCTTCCGGAGCTCGGCGTAGAACGCTAGCGGCTCCTCATGCATCCAGCCACGAACAAGAGGCCATCTCCCGGCCACTGGTGTCGCATCGAAGCGTTGTAAATAGCTCGCCATCGTAACCTCCTCTTGCGCCCAAAAGCGTGCAATGAATGCCCGCGTATTGGAATCGGCGTGATGGATACTTGACAGTAACTGTCACACGTGGCGCGACAAATTTCAAGCGTGCGACGGAAAAATATTTCCGTCTGACATCACGCTCGATCTGATCCGATTATGTGTTCCGGTTTATGTTCGGTGAGCGCTGGACATTGCGCGGCCGGACGCACTCGGATGCGGACCTGCGGCGCCGACGGCCTGGCGGCGAGCGACGCGCGCGGCCGAATTTCGTTGGCGCGGAAGCGCCCATTTTCGATGGTCACCCGCGCTGCCGCCAATGTCGAGAAAATCTCGCCGTCGGGATATTCATCGCGACGCTTCGCGTTGAAACTTTCGCAAGAGCCGTTTTGCTAGGGGCCCTCGGGCTGCAACGGCTCACATTCCTGGGACCAGTTTGAATCCGCGCGAGGCGTCCCCGCGACGGTGCGACGATCAGCGTCAAATGCGGCCGGGTCTTACTACGCCACGCCGCCAAAAAGTACGGTCGCTTCGAGGCCGGCTGTTGCGCCACCGCATGCACGTCCGCCCGCCATGAACCATTTGCCATGCGGCGGTGGGGCTGCACCCAATTCTCGATCTGAGGCGCGGAGCACTGCGTCTGAAGCGGCGCTACGGCTTGCGATGGAGATTCGACATCGTCAGTTTATAGTAGGCGATAAGCAGGATGACGCCAAAGCTGAAATCCCAGACCGCGAACGGGAAGAAGTAGAGTCCAGAGGACAGATACAGGATCGGCATGAATAACTTGATCGCAATGCTCGACCAGTTGGGCCAGCGGTAGAACAATGGATTGATGAGGCCAGGCACATATACAAGATGCAAACCAAGTAAGGTTGCGCCCCAGATACGCGGCCACGCCTCTGGGAAAGGATCCGGCTGATGCATAAACCGCGTGAAGCCGACCGGATCAAACAGGGCCCAGAAGCCGACTATCAAGTTTCCGACAAAGCTGATGAGGAACAGCACCTGGTAGGTTCGAAGACGCCTCGCGTTCTGGGCTTCGGTCCCGGACAGCGTCTGGTCTAGGTTCATGGCAGGCCTCCGGGCTCAGAATGTGAGGAGATAAGCCAAAAGGTCCGATTTCTCGGAGGGGGAAAGGTTCGTGCCGTAACGGTGACCGGTATTATGATTTCCTGGCAGGTTGGTATCGAAGCAGAAATTCTTCGTCTCGGCGGACGTTGAATCGCATGCCGGAGCGACAAATCCGCCGCGAGCGGGATCGAGCTTGTCGATGCCGCGGATGAATTTTGCCGGCCGCTTTTCCGGCGGCTCCAGAAGATCTGCCAGTGTCGGGACGGAGCCGTTATGCAGATAGGGCGCGCGCAGCCACAGCCCGTCAAGCGGGAGGTTGGCATAGCCGAAAGTCTTCTCAAACGACTTGAACTGATATTTGGTACCCTTGAAGAGCTCGGCCACTTGAAAGTCGCGTAGGCGTTCTGTGTAAGAGTCGAGCCGGAAAGGATCGACTCCGAGTTGCTTGCTGGGCTCGACCTTGGGGTCGTGATTGAGTTCGACCTGTCCGAGCTTCTCGCCCTTGAATACGTAGCCCTGGGGATCCTGATATCCGTGGCAGGCCACGCAATCATGCCTCATGTAGGTGTCGCGTCCCCGCGCGACTGCCGCGGCGTCAGTCCGATAGGGGCTCGCGGGCGGCCGCAGGCTCTTCAGCCAGTCTGCGACACGATCGATGGCGACGTGGTCGACCGACTCCGGAGTGACGCCGGCGCCGAGAGCCGCCGAGAGGTTGCGCTCGGCCAGCGATGTGTTGTTGCCATCCCAATGCAAATGCATGCCTTCGCGCGGACCCTGCTCAAAAATTGATGGAAAGTCCGCCGTCCCGATAAGTTCTCCGGGAAGCAGTGAATTCATCGGCATGTTCGCCTGGATGAGCTTGTAAGGATCGAAAGTGTCGACCCGGCCGGGGCCCCACGGTGGCTGCCTCTCGAGCAGTGGCAACAGCCGCGAGCGGCGCATGACCAGGCCTTCCCGTAGCTGCGGAATGACAAAATAGCGATAGATCGCCTCCTCGATGAGCCCGAGTTTTGGTCCGGTCTGGTTCATGGCTGGAATCAGAATATCCGGCGAGACGCGCTCATCCGCGGCCACATCGAGCACAAAACGGATAAAACGATACATATCGAAGTTATTGGAGGGCATCGCCGGAATGATAAGCCGGGCCGGGTGCTCTCTGTCCTGCTGATCCGGCATCGTGACCGAGCCCGTATGGCATGTCGCGCAATTCAACCAGACAAGCTCGACACCGCGATAGACGCGCCTGGAGATCCCGATCGGCAGATCGCGCGGCCGATTATCGGCATCGTTCTCATACAAAAAGCCGAAAGCCGAATAGTCGTCGCGGCCCTCGAAGGCCTCCGGAAAGAGCTTGGGAAGGGCACGCCAGACGCGGTAGGGAATACCGCTATTTTGCTCGGCGCCTATCGAACCGTATTTGAAGTGCTCGACAATATCGGCATAGCGGGGAGTGTAATTCTGCCAAACTTTCCACAGCCCAATCAGCCCAAGCACGGCGCTGACAAGGCCGATGAGAAAGACGAGGACCACCAGAAGATAGATAGGCATCCACCGTCGCCATTTCCGGTGGAGCGCTTGTTGAACGGCGGTGACCGGTAATTCGCGGCTCATAGGATTATCTCGGAGGGTTCAGGGACGCGAAGCACCGGGCGCGCCTTGTAGATCGTCATCAATTGCTCGACCATCGCTTCATGGTCCGCGAAACGCAGCGGCTCATAGCAACCCAGTGGATTCTTCGGCGCATTCAGGAGACAGCGATTGCAATAGGTGCACGGCCGTGGCGGGAGATCCTCGCCAGCCGCCCAAAACCGCAACAAATCGGGATTTGCGATTAACGAACGGGCGATCGAGACGCCATCGCAATCGCCGGAATTGATGGCGTCGCGAATCTTGGCGGCGGACTGCCAGCCGCCAGTCGAGATCACGGGTATCTTCACCGCCGCCTTTATGGCCCGCGCCTCGTCCAGCGCGACACCTTCCACCGGCCTGCCGCGCTTCATCCGGAACCAAATCCAGCGAAATATCGGCCGCAGAACCGGGTAGCGGAACAAAAAGTAATTGCGGAGTGTGTTGACGCCGGACGAGATCGCCACATCGTAAGTCGACGCCATGGTTTCGAACGCAAAGTCGCCCGGAGGGTTCAATGGATGCGGGAACAGGCTGCCCGTCGAAACATGGATGGCGTCCGCGCCCGCGGCTTCGCACCACCGCGCGACCTCGACGCTCTCCTGGAGAGTGTTCCCCTTACCTTCCCAAGGAATCACATTGTTGTGGTCGACGGCGCTGATCTTCACTTGAAGATGGAAGCCGCTGCCGACCTCGGCGCGGATCGCTTGGATGACGTCGAGCAGGAAACGCGCCCGATTGGCGAGCGAGCCGCCGTATTCGTCTTTCCGGTCGTTGATTCCGGAGCTCAGGAACTGGGTGAAAAGATAGCCGTTCGCGGCGTGCAGCTCCACGCCATCGAGGCCGGCCTCGCGCGCTCGCCAAGCTGCCCGAGCGAAAGCTTGTATTGTGTGATGGACTTCCGGCAGGCTCATCGCGCGGCAGAGGATGCCGTGCAGGGTTTCTTTTCGGCTCGTCGACGACAAGGCTGGCTGGGTGTAGTTGTGCACGCCCGGAATGTCCATCTGCCGTCCGGAGTGGGAGAGCTGCATGATGAACTTGCAGTCGAAGCTATGAACGGCTTCGCCGAGCTTCTGCCAAAGCGGGATGAAATCGTCTCGATGCATCGTCGCATAGCCCGCGATGATGCGGCCCTCCATTAATACGGGGACATAAGAGGAGATGATGGCGCCGATGCCGCCCTTGGCGAATTTGCACTCCCAATTGATGCGGGTCTGAGTGAGCGAGCCGTCTTCGTTGTCGTAACGTCCCGAGATGCTCGAGCGAAAGATCCGGTTCTTGACCTCGAGATTACGAAAGGTCAACGGCGTGAATATAACATCCTGGTTCATCAAGGGCCGCCCTCCTTCAGGCTACGATGCCATACCGCCTTCAAGAGGGCGGTTACAAAGGCCTCCGCCGGGCAGCCATTCCAATGACCGTGCATAAACACCGTCCCGGCACCCGGAGTGCTGGGTTCCGCGGCATCGAGCTTCAAAATGACGATCGCCCCAGGCCGCATTTCTCCGGCGGCGAACGGCGATTCGAGACTCGCCTCGACTGTTCTGGGGACCTGCTTGGGCGGGGCGAGACAACGGCCGAGCACGGCGGCGTCGCCTAGCGATGTCGCGTCCGCGCGCGCCCGAAGTTGCCGCATTCGCTCCAGCGCCTGCACGATTCCATGCATGCCAATCGCGGTCCCATGCATCGCCCAACGGTTCTGCTTGGCGCGCTCGACAAGCAACGCGCGCGCCCGTCGGAGCCGCCCGGTGATCTGCCATAAGATTTGGACGGGTGAAAATCCCTCCCGGAACCGGTCAATGAGCCTCGCGGCCTTCCAACTCTCCGGATCGGCCGCATAAAGGGGATCAAACAACCGGCCAACTATCTCCTGGACCGTAATCGCAGCGCCATCATAGGTGCCAACGCCGCGCACGAAGGATGCGAGCTTATCGAGTTGTTGGTCGCTCCACAGCGCTCGGCCGCCGGCGGGATCGAGCGCGACCGCGAGTTCCCACTGTCTTTCGGCGCGGACCTGGTCGCCGCGCGCCGCGAGAGAAGGTAAAGGCTGACCCTTGATCTGAAACCACCGCCGGATGCGGCCGGCAATTAGCCGATTCACAAGAGGTCCGCGCGGGAGAAACCTACGATCGAGGCGCGGCTCCTCGTTGAGGGCGCGAATCTCGGACGGATCCGCGACGAGCACAAGATCAACGAGCCAGGGCACTTGAATGCGTTGCGCCATGACTCAGCTCACTGATCTTGGCCAAGGAAAGAAACTGTTGCGCACGTCGGCGAGAACTGGGCCGAGCGACGGCGCGTGCCGCAAAAGCACCTCGCGCATGCCATTCCCTTCAACCCAATCGATTCCAGCCTGCGTATAGACTTCGGGCGTATAGTCATCCGTCAAAAATCGGTCGCTCGTAATTCGCCGGCCGGCCATCAAAATAAATATCCGAAACGCCGTATCGGAGATTGCAAAACCGGACGGTTTGGTTTCCGCAAGAGTGCCAGTGAGGAGGTCGACGCGTTCGACGTCGCCATAGATCGTTTCTAGTTCATGCCGCCACTGTTCGATGTCGGTGAGCTCGCCAAAGCTCTTGGGCACGCTCATCCGCAGCATGCGGCGAAACTCACAATAGCGCGGCACGCCGCGTTCGCGGTCGCGGAGGATGTCAGTCGCCGCAAGGTCCGTGTAGATGCCCTGATCGATGTTTTCCGGCAGCGCGCGCAGATGCTTCGGATAATTATGCAGCTCGAGCGCGCCGCAAAAACTCGTGCCCAATGAATAAAGCACATCCTCGAAAGGCACCTTGCGATGGACGCGCGTTGTGCCGCCGGCAAATAGGTCCTTAAGCGTGCAAGACAGCAGTTCTTCATCATCGCCGCGTCGCCGGAAAGAGAACGCATCGGGGACCAACGAGTGCATCCGGTAGACGGCCGTAAAGTCCTCCGTAATGGAATAGGGTGCTCCGTATTGGTTTTGCGGCGATCCTGGAAACCCGCAGAGGACGTCGTTGTGTAGCGGCCGGCCAAAGGCCTTGAAATAGGCTTGCCCGAGCACTCCCCACCAGCTCGCACGCATTCCGTATTGCAGGGTGGGCGTCTGAAGCAATGCGGGCGTCCATTCGGTCGCGTGGATTTTAACGATGAGCGCGGCGACAACCAGCCGAGCCTTCTGAAACAGCCATTCGCCATCTTTGTCTGGGTATTCTAAATGCAAGCGGTCGACGACCGCATTGTGCTCACGCGCAAACAGCGTGTGCATGGTCGACAGCCCGATCCACCAATTGCCGTTGACGGCAGCGAACTCCTGGTCTGGATCATCATCAGCGGCCTGCGGATCGAGGGGCAGATGACCGGTCTCGCCCAAATGCAGCTTGCCGTCCGGTAGAAGTCCGGAATCACCGCTTCGCACACGGTGCTGCACCGGGAGATCGGAACCGTAGATTTGCGAGGCATCCCACCAATGGGTGGCGGCGTTGCGATAGGTCGCTGGCCGGCCCTCGTCCGCCAAACCCCGCTGGCTGTCAGGACACGTTCGCCGGATCGTCATTTCGGGTTGCGGCCAATCATCGCCCGGCGGGAGAGGGAAGCGATGCGGATTGACCTTGTCGTTGACGCCGTGACTTAGCCAATCATGGACCATGAATTGCAACCAGGCCGGCAAGAGGACACTCACAGTCGTTGCCGGGACGAACTCGCCGCGCGCGAGAAGCTCGCGGCTGATGAGCCGCGGATTGGGATCGTATAGGGCGGGGGGGCTCTCACCGAAGGTTTGGGCCAGCGGCACGTTGCGCCCGAAGCGCATCTGCGCCATTCCCATCCAAGTTTTCGATAGATCGTTGAAGCTCCCATCGGCGGTCCGGCAACGGCGAACGTCGAAATCTTCCGGGGGGGCCGGATCGGGCGGCGAGGTCTCGGTGTCAAAAAGGTTGCGCTGTCTTAAATCGATACGCAACGCAAAGAGGTTCGCTAAGGAAAGGACAAACGGCAGCCGATGCCAGACTCGCCAGCGATTTATCGTCCGAAAACTGGCTGCAAACAGCCTCTCGAACAACTTCGCCACCATGTCAATCCCCCCTTTACAAGCCCGCCGTTTCTTATGAACTTTGTATATATGTCTATTCATAGTCGAAACAGTTAACGCATGTCAACCCAAGAGGTCTCGGCTCCAAGGCGATAAGCGGAGGAGCTGGAACTGGTGGAAGCAACGGGAACATTCTGGGCTCTGGATTGCTTCGCTACGCTCGCAATGATGGGTTAGGCCAGGTCTTCATAAAGATCCCGCCACGCCGGATTCCTCGCTTCGATCAGCGCCAGCTTTTTCTGGCGCGATCCCGCCTTGATTTGTTTCTCTCGCGCGATGGTGTCTGGCATCGTCACATGGAATTCCAACCACACCAGCAGCAACATGCACCCGTAGCGCGGTGTCGCTGGCTTCCGGCCGAAAGGTTCGAAGCGCACAAACGCCCGCTCCGGACCATATGGTCGCGAATCGAAGAAATCTTTGGGACCTGGAAACGCAGCTATCATTTTCGCTCCATGCGATGGATCGGGCTTGCCAAGGCAAAGTGCTCAGTCCGTCTCGTCGTCATCGCTTACAAATGCAAACGGTGTTGGCGCATGCAAACCGCCTGAGCGGATTTAACCGCCGCGTGAAAATCGCCAAAATTTGCGGGCGCACAGCCAAGGACCTGCGCCCTCTCATCCCTCAAACGGCGATTTCCGGGTAGCGGCAATCGCACAAAGGAGTTCGCATCTCGTCCTGCGCTCCAACCGCTCCCACCCGGTAAATGAGAACATCGAGGTTCCGGCGGCGTTCATTGTCTCCCTTCCTGTCGGTTGGTTTGGGGGGACGGTCGGCGGCCCTCTCCCGGGCTTACGCGTGAAATTGCCAGGATCGCTATCCCGGCTTGCGGGACCGAGGGGCGGCCGCCTCTTGCAACGAGGCTGGCTGCCGAGATCGCGAAAGCTTTGGCGGGCCGCCGGAGCTCGCCTCGCGACACGGGCCACGGAAGGCCGCCGCCAGACTGGTTAGAATGCGATTAAGCCTTTGATTTTATTGGTGCCGCAAGAGGGATTCGAACCCCCGACCCCCTCATTACGAATGAGGTGCTCTACCAGCTGAGCTATTGCGGCTGCATCTGCTCGAAGGCAAACAGCAAAGTTTTGCAACCTACCTTTTAGTCAAAACGGCTAATCATATCACTATCGCCGTCCGTTGCCGGCGGCAGCCTTGCGGCCTAGCGCCACGGCTCGGACCAGCTGGCGCAGCCATCCGCGTTTCGGCATCTGTTCCGGTCCCGACTCGTTAGTGGCCATGGACGGCGCGCCGGCAACTGGAGGACCTTGCTCGTTGCCCTCCCCGAGGGATGCTTCGGCGGTAGCTCCTTCTCCGGGGATCGCGGGAGAGGCATCGATGGAAACTACCGGCTTGGGCCCGGCCCGATGCTCCGGCGGCGCAATTGCTATCGGTTGCGGCTTTTCAATAAAGAGGGTTGCCTCGGCTGGCGCCAAAACCGGCCTAAAAAACGCTTCTTCTGGCTCGCCGCCAGCGCGCAGGCGTTCGTCAGGCCGCCGCCAGACGAAGGCATCGAGCTTACCCGTCTCTGGCGAGGCCGGCAACCATTGGTCCGACATGACAGCCCCGGCGATCCAGGCCTCATCGCGCGGCGCCCGCGACGCCCGTGCCAGCCATTCGCGAGCATATCCCGATTCGCCATGCTCGGCCTCTTCGATTTCCGCCATGAGGAGGCACATGCGGACAGTCGGGCGCGCATCCCCTTCGATCATCGGCAGCATAGTCGCACGTGCGGTCGCAAAGTCGCAGGCAACTATCGCGGCGGCGGCCAGGGCCACCCGGCTTTCGGGATCGTGTGGCGAAAGCTTGGCAAGGATCCGCGCCCTTGCCAGACGATCGGCGTTGGAATCGCCGGGACGCAGATCGAGGTAGAGCTTCGCGAGTTCCGGATGCGGCGCCAGCGGCCATGCAGCCTCAATCATTTTCGCCGCCTTGCGCACGCTGCCGCTGCGGGCCAGGAGCCGCGCGGCAAGCGCGACCGCCGGCACCAGGTCCGGCGCGCGTTTGATCGCCGAGCGCGCGAGAGGCAGCGCCGCGTCTGGCGTCGTTTGTTCCTTGCCCAGCGCGATCGCGGTTGCCAGCACCGCGCGCTGCCGGTCGCGCGTTGCCCGGTCGATTAAGTTTCCGCTGGTTTCGAGCACCGCCAATGCACTTTGCCAGTCCTTCGCCGCGACATGCCGTTCAAGAACCGCGGTTGCCGTCCAGGGCAACGCGGCGATATCATGCGCGCTACTCGCAAACTGATGTGCCAATTCGAGGTCACCGCGCCGATGGGCGTGCGCGTGCAAGCCGCGTAAGCCAAGTAGACGGGTATGGTCGCTCCGGGTCATTTGCTTGAACGCTGTTTCTACGCCGCGGTGATCGCCTGTTAGCTGCGCCGCCTCCGCCGTCAAGAGCAAAGCCAAAGGCTCATCCGGCAGAAGTCTCTGCACTTCGGCGGCGGCCTTGCTGGCGAGCTGCGCATCGCCAATGCCCACGGCAATGATGCCCCGCGAGAGAGCGGCATAGCCCTTTTCGCGCCGGCGTGCCCGGTTGGCAACGGACGTGGAAGACGGGAATCGAAGTACAGAACTCAAAATAATCCAAGCGACCACGAGCGCGGCGACCACGGCGAGCAGGATACCGAGTCCGACCAAAAACGACGTTTCGATCCGGTAGCCTTGCCAGGTCAGCATGATTTGGCCCGGCTGCTCGACGAGCCAAGCGTCTCCAAGCGCCAGGATAAGGAGAACAACGAGGAAAAAGAGAGCCCGGAACATCTGTTTCTCGGCGAGGATTTCGTTGTCAGGTCTCAGCGGGCGGAAATCACGACTTCGGCTTGCCCAGGACCGCCACGGCATCGGCCTCGATCGCTCTCGCGGCATTCAATGCGTCGAGCCGCGCCTTCGCGGCTTCACCCCAGCTCTCAGATTGGGTTGCGGCGACGCCGGGCAAGTCTTTCCACGCTTTGAGCGCGGCTTCGAGATCATGGTCCGCAAGGGCGTTTTCGATCCGCGAGACGAAGCCCTGAACGCCGGTAACCTCGGCATCGCCGACGCGGCGGATCCGCAGCAGACCTTTGGCATTGCGGGTTAAGCGGTCGAGGAAACTTTCATCCGCGCTAGCTTGTTTGGCGGACTCGCTCGCGATAATCCCCGGAACGAGAGTCGCAAATCGCGCGGTTAATTGGCGTTCGCTCAAAACGGGTGATTCGGAGGCCGCGCGCAGCGGCGCGAGAGACGCCTGCGGGACGCCGAGGTTTTCGAGCGCCGCGAGCTCGCCCGAAAACTGTTCGCCGCTATCCAGCTTTTGCAAAAGGCTTTCGGCGACAATCGCGATCGCCTGGGCGCGGGAGCCTTCTCCGGCCGCTTCAATCGCACGATCTTGTTGGGGGCGAACATCCGCCTTGGGCGCGGCGAGTGCCGATTCGAGCGGAGCAAGCTTTTGCTCGAGAACTCCGATTCGCGCTTCGAGCGGTCCAAGATCGGGAATCGCTGGCGCGGGACCGGGCGCGGGCTCTTGTGCCGCCTGCCGCGACGCGAAGGCCTTTTGCGCATCGGCCTGCGCGGAATCTGCTGACTCCACGGCTTTGCTCGCGGCGTTCTCCGCGCCAGCCACGCGGGTTTCCATCGCGGCCAGAGCCGTGCGCGAGGCGGCGGAGGCGGCAACCACCTTTCCCTCGATCGCATCAATGCGCGCGTTCAATGCGGCATTGCGCTCGCCGGAGGCAAATCCATTGATCCGGGGGCCGGCGAAATAGTGCAGCCCCAAGGTTCCACTGAAGCCCAAAATCGCGCCGGCGACAGCGGTCGCGGCAAGCGCCGGAAAGAGCGAGCGCGGTTTGGCTTGTTCCGCGGCCGGCCAGGGGGGCGGCGCAACCATCACGGGCGCCAACTCCACTGGCTCGGGAGCGGGTGTTTCCGGCGTGGGTACTTCTGCCGCGCGCGATTCCACACGCGACTGTGTTTGGAGCGGCGCGGTTTCAGAAGACTCCGCCGTGTCTGGTTCCGTGGCGGCCCTTTCCGGTTCGGCTGGCGATTCGGATTGGCCGCCGTGCTCCGGCATTTCATGGTGAAGCGAACCCGGCACGGAGCGGGGCCCGGCTATTGGCTTAACAAACTCTTCCTCGTCATCGGCCATCGCGCGCCCTCGATTTCGCGCCCTTGTAAAGGAACGCATAGCCTTGCGCAACGGGTTCACGCCGCCGCTCACCCACCATAAACAGGTTTCAGAAATTGGCTAAAGCCGCGCGCAAGCGGTTGCCTTGTCTCTCACGCGGAGCGCCGTACGAGACTAATCATGACGTGGATACGAACTATGCGTCCACTGGCGAAGCTGGCCGCCAGCGGCGCGAAATCGATTGCGATGGAGACGGTCACGCGGCGGCCTGCCTACCGCAGGGCCTTCATCTTTGCCGTCGCTACCCGGATGATCATCTCGTCCACCAGCTTAGTGTCGGAATAGTCGACGATCCGGGTGATCTTGTTGTCTTCGTTGAAATACACGAACCAAACGCAGTGCTGCCGGTACTCGCCGCCGCCCTTGTCGGTGAGCGGGTGGGAGTGCAAGCGGACGGTAGCGGTCTTCTTCTCGGCGTCCACGTAGATTTCGGTCGCCGTCACCTGGAACTCACTGGTGAAGTTCTCGTTGAACGCGGTGAACTGCCGCCTTACCGCGTCGGCGCCACGCCACTCGCCAGCATAGGGCTGTGTGCCCATGAACTCGTAGATGAAGCCGGGAGCGGTGTGTGTCTGGAACGCCGCGAAGTCGGCTTTTTCGGTGCAAAGTCCAATCACTTTATCCACATGTGCTCTCGTGAGCATGAGCGTTCTCCTCGCCGCGTTGGAAAATAAACGCCGAGGGACTCCCAGTCAACTCGATCATATCAAGGCCGCGGCAAAGGCGGCCGCGGGCCAATTGCGGCGCGGGCACGACTGCCCCCGTGACTGGCCGGGTTCATGATCAACAGCCAACGGTCGCCCCTCGCCTGTGGCAAGGTTGCAACGGACCCGGGTTTTAGTGCGCGCGTGACCGTGACCCCGGCGATTATGTTTGAGCATCCCGTCGCCTCGCTATATATTGTTATTACCAATCGTACGTCGGAGCGATACTCTGAACCTATCTTGCGAACAAGGCCACGGAAATGACACGTAAAAAAATAACGTCCGCGAATAGTGTCCCGAATCTATCAGCTCTTTATATAATCGCTTCGCTGAGCGCAAGCGTTCCAGGCGGCGCTTTTGCCGCGGACTCGGCCTTGCCGCAACCCGAATCGGCCGTCGCCGGGGACAACCCATTCGCCGATTATTTCGCGGCCTGGTTCGATCGCGTCGACGCGGCGCAGGCGAGCCAGCCGCATTGGATGACCCCGATCACAACCGTCACGCCGCGGCTCGAGCAAGAGTACCGCTATGATCAATTTCAACAATTCTTGGGAAATGGCACGGAAGCTAATAACTATTTCGGCGGCAAGGGGCTGGAGCTGATCCCCACCACCACCAATGAGATTCTGATCAACGTCCCGGCCTTCGAGCAACGGCTGCCGGAGGGAAGCAAGGTCAAACCCGCAACGGGTTTCGCCGATGGGAACTTCGTCACCATCAAACAGCGGCTGCTCAGCGCCAGCGAAGAAAATGGCAACTATATTCTCACTGCTTTTCTGGGATTCCAGGCTCCAACCGGCATCACCGCCTTTACCAACAGGCCGGCTTGGATCGTCACTCCCACGATCGCGGGCGGCATCGGTTGGGGTGATTTCGATATTCAAGGGACGATTTCTTATACGCTCCCGACTGATGAGAAGAATCACATTGGCAACACACTCCTCACCAGCGCGACCTTGCAATACCATTTTCTGGAATATTTCTGGCCGGAATGCGCCTTCAACGACACTCAGTGGACGAGCGGCGAGCGCGCCGGCCGAAACCAGCTTTTTGTGAGCCCTGGCATTATGTTCGGCCGGTTTCAGCTCTACAACCGTGTGAAGCTCAACTTCGGCATCGCATATCAAGCCGCGATCGTACCGGATCACACCGTCACGAAGCCGGCGCTAACGCCTTTGTATAATCATGCGTGGATCTTGTCCGCCCGCGTCACTTTTTGACCTCGTGCAAGAGGGCGTCGGCAGACTCGCGCAGTCTTGATCAGAGTTTTGATCAAGCATCATTTTGTCCCCAAGACCAGAGCTCCTGTCTCGGTAATGATGCGCCGGCACCGCGTCGATCAAAGCGCGGGCCTTGAGAAGGCGGCGCCTTAATCATCGACAAGAGGGTCTCGACATCCGCGGCGTGATCAGGCCAACGCGGCCACCGGCATGCCTTGCATCCGGCCCGGCTAGGCAATCCGCGCGGCGTCGTGGTGGTCGCCGATTGATCGGCCAGCCCGACGCAAGCTTCCCTTGAAACAATGCGTTAAACAATGCGTTGTCCAGTCGCGTGCCACTTCGCATGCGCGCGAAGGCCCGCAAGCGACACCCTGGAGCCGCCAGTCTCGGCCAGACGAATTAATCGGCCAGCCATTCCCCGTTATGAAAATTCGCCTACGGCGTGGAGGGAACGAAACAAAAAAGAACCAAGGTTCGATTTCATGTGCAAGCTGGCGGCGGCCATCATGCAAGTCTCCGGCATGGTTGTGGCGCGAACCAATTCATTCTAATCCCGTTCCGAGCCGGTTCCTGAATCAACGCCGTGTGCTTGGTGCAGGCTCTTGTTGAAAACATTCCGTGGCGCGACGCGCGGCTTGCATAAGATTCGATCGCTAGTATAGCTTGCCGGATATTGGCTGCGAGATTTCGTGCGGCGGAAAGCTTGAAACTGTGTCGCGTGGAATTGCGTCGGCGGGCGCGGAGTTAATGTTTTGAATAGCGATACCTCGTCGTTTGGGACAATCCCAGGTAACTTCGAATTAACGGAAGTTCCATCTGACTCCCAGTTCAAATTGGCAACCTTCTAGGAGGCCTCGATGTCGTGGACCAATGAACGAATCGCGTTGGTGCAAAAACTCTGGCTCGAAGGATGGAGCGCCAGCCGCATTGCTGGTGAGCTTGCCTGCGGGATTACCCGTAACGCGGTGATTGGCAAGGTCTACCGGCTCGGGCTATCGGGCCGTGCCAATGCGCGGCCGGGGAAATTGCCCGCGTCGCCGCCGCACCAAAAGGCGCCGCGACGCCCGGCCCACCGACACGCAGACAGTCCGCAAATCGCCGGCAATACCGCCCTTGCTTTTCACCCGGTCGTGATTGAAGCTCCCGCACCCAAGACGGTGCGCGACGTCGTGGTGCCGATGTCCGAGCCCGTGACCATTGCGGAACTGCGCGAGTCGATGTGCCGCTGGCCAATCGGCGATCCATCCCAGTCTGACTTTCGTTTCTGCGGCGCTAAGAAGCTGCCGGGCCAAGGACCATATTGCGCCTGCCACGCGGGCATCGCCTATCAAACCCAACATGACCGGCGGCGCGAGCGGCGGCCGCAAAGCGGACCTAGCGCCTAGTGGCGGGAAGCATGTAACTTGAAAGTGGAAGGGATTAACTTCGATGCCGGCGTCGTTGGTTGCGAATTGTCAATTTGCCTCAGTGTGATATTTATCTCGCGCGCTCTTTCAAGTGATTATTTCTTTGACGGATGCGGCCGGAAATAGACCTGCCGGCTCGACAAAATACGCGCTACGAAATACGCGCTACGAATTCCAGCGCGGCGCGACTAGCGGCGCGCAGATCGAGGCGAGCGAATAGGCCCTCCGGCGACGGCGCAAGCCAGCTCCGCGTGGCGCCGGCGGGCGCGCTTGCTTCGCTCGGGCTCGCTCTCCTAAAGATCTTCGGAGTTGTCGCGCCGCCAATTTTCTTAGTCTGCCGCGTCGAGGCAACTGATGCGCTCTCCAAACCAATATACGATGCAACTCGTACGCGTTACCGATGCCAAGCCGGCGCGCCTGACGGGATGTCGTGATGAGATCGCCTTGCGCGGTCCGATTCTTCAGCCAAAGCCGAGCGATTCTTGCTATCCTCCGGCTAGCTCCTATTGACAAAGAGGCTGGCGACGGATTCGTCGGATGATTCACGGCCGCCTCTTGGAACGCAGACCTGATTCGAGGCCAGCGCGCGCCTTGCCTTGGTTCCGCCTTGTTTCATTCAACTATCGTTCAACGCCGATACGTTAGCGTCGTCCTCAACATTGGCTCTTCCGGCGTCAGGACCATCATGAAAACCCTTTCGAGGCTGCTCATCGCCTGCTTCGCGCTGATCTCGCTCGTTGTCGCCTCGCCACTGCGGGCGGAAGCAGAAAAACGCATCGCGTTCGTGGTCGGCAACGCTGCCTACCAGGCGGGTCCGCTTGCCACGCCAGCCAATGACGCGGGCCTCATCGCCCAGACATTGCAAGCAGCCGGCTTCGACGTGGCCGGCGCGCGCGACCTCGATGGCGAAGCGTTGCGCGCGGCGTTCCGGGACTTCCTCGACAAGGCTCAGGCATCGGGACCAGATACCGTCGCGTTCGTGTACCTCGCCGGTTATGGCGCCCAGCTCGACGGCGAAAACTATTTTGTGCCGGTGGACGCCAAGATCGCGGCGGCGCCGGACGTGGCGGTCGAAGCGCTGCGCATCTCCGATTACACGAAGCGGCTCGCCGGGCTTTCCTTAAAGGCGAGCTTTATCGTCCTCGACGCGGCGAGGGCCTCGCCCTTCGCCAAATCCGGTCCGCCCTTGGCCGGCGGATTGGCGCTCACCGACGCAGAGCCGAACATGCTCGTGGCTTTCAACGCCGCTCCGGGCACGGCGGCCCCCGCCGAGAGTGGGTCCTATGGCGCCTATGCGCAGGCGCTCGCGGAAATGATCCGCGAAGGCGGCCTGTCGCCGGCGGACGTCTTCGACCGGGTGCGTCTGCGCGTCAACGAAGCGACCAAAGGGGCGCAGGTGCCGTGGAATACCTCTAGGATCGCGGCGCCGTTCGTCTTCTTCGAGCGCGCGCCGGACGCGCCACCCCCCGCCGTCGCGCCGGAACGGCTCGACGCGATGCGCTCGCGGCCGCTCCGCGACCTCGGAGCGCAGGATGCCTATGCGGCCGCGATCGAGCGCGATACGTTGCAGGGCTATGAAGACTTTCTTGCCGCCTATTCACACGATCCCCTGGCCAAACGTGTCCGTGCCCTCGTCGCCGCCCGCCGCGAGGCGATGACCTGGCGGCGAACCTGGCAGGTCAATACGCCGGACGCCTACTGGTCCTATCTCGACCGCTATCCGCGCGGCCCGCATTCGGCCGACGCCCGCCGGCGCCTTGCGACTCTGGCAGCTCCCGAGGAGCCGCCTCCATCCTATTCGCCGATCATTTACGACGTGCCGCCGCCGCCGCCGCCGGAGATCGTCTATGTCGATCGCCCGGTGCTTGTCTTCGACGATCCGGCGTTCGGCTTCGTGCCGCCGCCGCCAATCGTCTTCCTTGCTCCGCCGCCGGTTTATCTCGTCTCGTTCTTCTTGTTACCGCCGCCGCCGCCGGTTGCAATTTTCGTGCTTCCGAGCCCCGTGTTTGTTCCGGTCCCGGTTTGGGTCAATCCGCCCGCCTATGTAGTGGCGCCCCCTGGAGACGTCATCTTCACTAACATCCACAACACGACAATCATCAACAACAATGCTCCCGTCATTAATCCGGGTTCACAGCCCCTTCCAGCAATCCCGGGTCCGCCCGCGGCGGGGGGTGTTGGAGCCGGAGTGGCGGCGGCCGCAATCGCCGCCACGGTCGCCCTGCCTCCGTCCGTGGCCAAGAAGGCGACAATGCTTGGAGGCCCAGGATCTCCGCAAAACAAGCCCGGCCAGCCCGCGCCAGGGGTGCCTCCCGGCCAGCCGGGAGCACTGCCGCCCGCCCCTTCGCCAACGGGCCACCAATTGCCCGGCGCGAATGGCAAGCCGTTGCCGGGCCAGCCCGCGCCAGGGGCGCTTCCCGGCCAGCCAGGAGCATTGCCGCCCGCCGCTTCGCCAACTGGCCACCAATTGCCCGGAGCGAATGGCAAGCCGGTGCCCGGCCAGCCGGCGCCAGGGGCGCATCCCGGCCAGCCGTGAGCATTGCCGCCCGCCGCTTCGCCAGCGGGCCACCAATTGCCCGGAGCGAATGG
>JBOHJQ010000038.1:0-29857 GCA_050728655.1 Methylocella sp. | reverse complement strand
CCTTGAGGCTGGCCACGTCGATGACCGAGACGTCGTTTGAAACTCCGTTCGTCGTGTAAAGATATTTGCCGTCAGGGGTCAACGCCAATTGCCAGACGCGCTGGCCGACGAGCAGATATTTCTCGACTTTTTTCGTCGCGGTGTCGAGGACGGCGACACGGTTCGCCGGACCAAGCGCCACGAACGCCTTCTTGCCATCCTGGGTGAACCGCAACCCGACCGGCTGGATCGCTTCCTTCGACAGCCCGGGAACCTCGAAGCCGATCTTCTGTTTGACCTTGGGATTGGCGGCGTCGATCACGCTGACGGTGCCGCCGACTTCGGAAGAGACCCACAATTCGGAACCGTCCGGCGAATATTGGGCGGCGCGCGGCCTAGCGTCGACGAGGACATTGGCGAAAATCTTGCGGGTTTGGGTGTCGATCAAATGCGCCATGTTCGTCGTTTCCGAGGTATTGACGAGCACTTTGCCATCGGGGCTAAGCTCGATTCCCTCGGGCTCGACGCCGACCGGAATTTCCGCGACGATCTTGCGTGTCGCGACGTCGATCGCGGTCACCAGATTGTCGTTCTCGTTCGAGATATAAAGCAGCTTTCCGTCGGGGCTCAGGATCAGAAGCTCGGGGTCGGGACCCGATGGCAAAGTGCCGGTGATCGCGAGTTTCTTGGTGTCTAGAATTTGGATCAGATCGTCGTCGCCGGCGCAGATGAAGAGCTCGCCGCCGTCCTGGCTCAAGGCGATACCACGTGGGCGGTGGCCGACCTGCACGGTCTTTGTGACCTGCATTCTGTCGGTGTCGATAAGGGTGACCGAATTGCCTTTTTCATTCGAGACATAGGCGGTGAACGCCCCGGCCGGAGAGGCCATGACGAAAGCAAGCGCATTGAGCGCGAGGACAGAGCTGGCAAGAGCGTTGACCTTTGATCTCTCGCGAAGGCTTACTGCAATTTGCATTTCGTTTCCGGTTGGTCGAAGCCTAGCGTATCGAGTTCCGATGTTTGATGCAGAAAACCTTCCTGCGGCGATACCGAAACGATCATCCGGCCATCGCCGAGCAGAATGGGCTGGCGCAACTGCTGGTTCCAATGGCGCAGGGTCTGTTTTTGGCCCTTGAAGGCGGCAATGGCGAAATCCGGTCCCGTCAGATAAGCGCGGATGACCTTTGTGTCGCTCGAGCCGGTGCGCGACGCCGCCTCGCCAATCATGCGCATCGCCACCCAAGCGTTGTTATCGCGCGCGTTCATGCGCCGCGAAGCGAGCTTCATAAAACGGTTTTGCAATTGAACAGCGCCCCATTGCTCATGGCTTCCGTCCCAGCTCATCGGCCTGAGCCCGGCCGAGCCCGCGACCGGACGCGGATCCCATGTGCGGAAGGGAAGATAGTTTGCAAAGACCTCGCTTTCGTCGGCGGCGACGAGGACATCATAGGCCGGCGCGTTTTGGGTCGCCACGGGGATGAGCCTTTGCGTCTGCACGCTTCCTGAATCCGAGCGGCGGCCGCCGCCGGTATCCTCATAAGTCCGCTCCGCGACGATTTTTGCGCCGAATTTTTTCGCCGCGCGGGCCAACGCCCCGGCGTACAGTTCGTCTGCCGGGTGAGACCCTTTGACCAGGAACCAGCGTTTCCACTGCTTCCAGACGAGATATTGGGCAAGGCCGTCGGCGAGCATGGAATAGGATGGAGCAACATGAAAGACATTGGCGCGGCAATTTTCCTCCCGCAGCGAGTCGTCCGGCGCACTGGTGTTGAAAATGAGCACCCCTTTGCCTTTGGCCGCGTCGCTGAGCGCAAGGAGCGCGGCCGCCGGGAGATCGGCGAGAACAAGAGAAATGCCGTGTTGAATAAGGCCGCTGAGCGCAGCGCCCGGGTCGTCGCCCGGCCGCAGGAAGACGTCCTCGATCGCAAAGGTCTGACCGAGAAAACGTCCGGTTGTATTATTGTCTTCAACGGCAAGCTCGGCACCTTTGATGCCGTCGTCGGCGGCTGGAATATCAAGAATCGAGAGCGTCTCTCGGATGTGTGGCGCGCGAATGAAGTCTACCTTGACGTTGATGTTATCCGCCGCGACCGCTGGAACAGCACATGCCGAAAGCGCCACGGCGAAAAAGGCGGCAATGAAGCCCTTCTTGAAGATCATGCGTGAATGATGGTGCAAAGCAATGCTCTAATCAAGACGTTGCTCATCAAGATCTTATCTCACGTCTTGCCCGAGCGGCGGTTTCGGCAACGCAGCCAAGGCATTGACGATGGCAAACATCGCCTGC
This sequence comes from Methylocella sp., assembly GCA_050728655.1. Classification (GTDB taxonomy): domain Bacteria; phylum Pseudomonadota; class Alphaproteobacteria; order Rhizobiales; family Beijerinckiaceae; genus Methylocapsa. The sequence goes on along the minus strand of JBOHJQ010000038.1, from coordinate 27,591 downwards.
TCGTCGGGAGTTTTGGCAATGAGCACCTCATGGATACCCGCAGCCACAAGCGCCGCCGCGGCATCGTGCGAGATGCAGACGTGGTTTATCCGGGACACGTCAAGACCCGCTTTGTGGGCGAGGCCGAGAAAGACAGCCGCGCTGCGCCGCGAATAGTGCAAAACCACGCCGATTTCGCCGCTGCGGGCAAAGACCAAGGCCGCCTCGGTCAATGACTCGGCGGGCTGCGCCGCATAAACTTCGATCGGCTCAATGGCATGACCTGCCTCAGTGAGGCTGTCCTCGAGGTCCGGTTTGCGGTCGCGTCCCGCGAGATATACGAAACGGCAGGGGGTAGCGAAGCGTGACGCGATTTCCCGCGCGAGACCCTTGGCGTCCGGGCCAATCAGTGGCGGGCCGTCAAAACCCCGCTCGCATGCGGCCTCCCGCGTCCGCTCGCCGACCAGGAGCAATGGCCAGAGGCGGCGGGCCTCCGGCAGAGGCCAGTCCGGCGCGGCGGACAATAATTCGAAGGCGCGAGCGCTCGTCGCGATGACGCCATCGAAAACGCCCACGGGCCATATTGCTCCGGTCGGCACCATGTCGAGAACGGGAGATAGCACCGCGCCATGCCCTTCGCGCGCGAGTCGTGCCGCCGTTCGATTCGATTCGTCGAGAGCGCGTGTGAGCAAGACCAGCATGTCTCTAGCAATCCGTGGCAAACAATTGAATCTGGCTTTTGTGCGATTGCGGCCGACTCTCGGGATCGAACACTGCGCGGGCGAAGTGTACTTGAAAGGAAGTGTACTTGAGAGGAAGGCTCGCAAGCAACCGGAACGGCGGCCGGGCGGGAAGGCAGCCAGAAAAGGTCGTCACGCGCGAGGATCATTGCCGCGGCGCCCATAACGAGGATCGCCCTTCGACGCAACCCTATTGCACGCCGGTCGCATGCGGCTTGTGGTCCTTTGCCTGGGCGCTGACCTCGCTGAAATATTTGGCATCGTCGCCTCGCTTCACGGTTGGCCGACATCGCGGCGCGCAGGCGTTGGGGTTGCGTACCACCCCGCGCTGGACGACCAAGGCTACGGTGGCCCCTAGGCGTATGAGGTGCCGAACCCTTGCGAGGTCAAGGGCGCGAGGTGGACGCCGAGGTTCAACGGGCGGCACTCGCACCAGGCGGCCACACTCTCGCTCATGCGATCGAGCCCGATCTCGCGCGCGCCTCCCGTAGCTGATGACCCACAACAATGGGTGGCCGCGCACGTCGAGATGGAATGTCCTGCCCGAGCCGCAGTGGGAGCTAGTCGGGGCGGGCGGCGCCGTGAACTTGACCAATTCCGACTCTAGCTCACCGCGCTGGGTCCTGCTCGCACGCAGCAAGACGCCGCTACGCTCGTGCGCTTCCATGCGACGCCGGATGCTGCCATTTCCGATTGGCTTGCCGGGTGCCGCCCGACCAGCGCGGACCGGTCCCACTCGAGCTTGAACGACCAGAGTCAATCCCAGCGCACCCGATGGCGGCACTTCCGTTCCTGATCCAACGATCACGGCCAACCGACCCTGGCGAGGGCGTCGAGCCCGCAGATGACACGTCGCGTAATCTTCCCGCCTGGATCAAGTTCAAACCCGCCGTGATGGCCGATAATACATAACAGTTCGGATCTCAACTCACGCGGCCTCGGAGCTGGTGAGATCGACCTGCCTAGCGGGACCGCTTGACAAGAATCGAGACTTGAAGATCACGGCGCCTCGGGCGGCGGGGTTTCGTTGGCGAGAAATTCGACATCCTTGTCGACGCCGGACACGACCTTGAACGTCGTTTGATAGGTTTTGCTGGCGTGCCGCGCGATCGCGACATATTCGCCTTCGGCAAGCGTGGCGGCAGGAAACGCGCCGATCATCTCGCGGATAACGTCGCCGCCCGGGGTCAGGACCGTGAAAGCCGTATTGGCAAGGGCTTCGCTACCGGGGCTGTTGACGAGTTTCAGAGTCATGATGGCGGCGCGGTGACGCAGCGTCGCATCGGTCAGCTTCCCGGCCTGCACCCGCAAATCGGCGCTGATCACCGAATTCGTCGGGCTCGCCGAACCATTGGCTGCCGCGTCGAGCAATGTCGATACAATATGATAATTGCCTTCCGGAAGGCCGATGGTGTCGCCGGATTTGGCGTTCGCGACAACCAGTTTTGCTTCCGGATTGCCGCGCTCCGGAACATAAATCGAAATCGATAACTTTGCTGGATTGATGGGCGTGTCGCCGAGCTGGCCCGCGATCCGCAACCCACCGGCATTGAGCACGAGCGTTTCGTTTAACACCGTGCCATTAATAGCGATACGCTTTGTCGCGCCCGCGAGCCCCAAGGCGGCATGAACGACGAAATTCCCGTTGGGAAGGGGCAGGTTTGGCGTCGCGTCGTCGGATTGCGCGACGAGTTTGTGGTTTCCGTCCGTTCCCAGGGCTTCTTCGAAGATGCGCCATTGCAGGCCTTCACGCACCGGCTGCGTGTCGGTGGCTGCAAAAAGCGCCGACAGCCGGACCATGCCGTGTGCCGCCTCGACGGGAGCGGTCTCAGGGATAGGTGGCAAGCGCAGAGAAGGAACGGCGGGATTTCCCGTTTTCGGCGATCGCGCCGCGACGGGCCAAGCCACCAGGCACAGGCCAGATGCCGCCAACCACGCAAACAAGGTGAGACGGGCGACAAAACCTTGTCGCGTCCGGCCGGAAGCCGGTCGTGCATGCGGAAGCCGCCGCAAGCCTTACTCCTCCTGTCGATGGAAAACGCTTGCCGCCGCCGCGGCGAGATTGGTCAACGACAACGGGTGAAAAGAAAACGCGACCCGATGATGGCCAGCCGGAACCTCGACACCGCGAAACAGAATATTGGCGTGAAGCACCGGTTCCTTATGCCCATCGACGCGGGCCTCCCAGCCTGGATAGAAAAGATCGTGCAGCACGACAATGCCCGCGTTTGGCGCATCGACGTCGATCTCGATCGAGGTGTCGGCGTAGTTGACGATCGCGACATGCGATAGGCCCGGTGCTTTACGCGAGGCCTGGGTTACGAATTGGTCCAACCCTCGCCCCGCGTGGCTCGCGGTTTGGAAGCGCTCTTGGCCAGTGCCTTGGGGATAGGGACCGCCGTGAAGATCGGCCATGCTTGCCTGGTCGATCAACACCTCGCTTGCCGGGTCGAAGCCGGGAAGGACATGTTCGTCGAGAACTTTCTCATTGTCGACGGGCTCGACCGCCGATGCAAAATAGGCCCTAGGCGAGGTTTTGCCGAGCTTGTAGATATACATCGTGTCGCTTGTATAGATCGCCTGAGCCTGCGGTCGCGGCATGTTGCGTGGCAATTCCGTCAAAGGACGGTCGAGGACCAAATATTCGAGCCCGAGCAACGCCGCAAGATGGCTATTGTAGCCACGAAAAGTGCCTGGATAGTGGCGCAAGGCGAAATCCTCGGCATCCTGCCCGGGGCCGACCGCGCGGTCGTAATCGTCGATGCGCAACGGATTGTAGCCGAGCGTATTTTCGAATTTGAGAACCATCGACGCATTTTGCCACGGCCCCTTCAGCCCCAAGATCTCGACGCGCGGACGGCCGCCGTCGCGCATTTTGGCGGCTATTTCGCGGCGCAGAACCTCAATGCCGGCGGCTTCGGCGGGCTTCATTCCGGCATAGATGGAGTAGCGTTCCAACGGCTCCGCGTTGAGCGGGGAAGCGGCATTGCGCCAGAGGAGTTCGGCCCCGCTCAAAAGCACGAACAAGCTCCCCGCGAGCGCCCGCCTCGAGCGTGCCTGAGGCCCAAGCAAGATGGCGGTGCCTGCGATCGCCAGCGCCGTTGCGACGGCGAGCGCGGCGAGCGAATTTGTCACGTGCCCTTCCCGCAAGGAAAAGGCGAGGCCGATGCCAATCAGCGCGGCGAGCGCCAGCGCCGTCGCTCCCGCCAGCGTGAAGGCCAGCCATTTCGGCAGCGTATCGAAAGGCTTCGGCAGGCCGTCCTCGATATAGCGGTGCAGCAAAAATCCGGCGCAAAAGGCAAGCGCGATATTGACGAGAAATGTCGCATCCGCAGGCCTCCGGTAGAGGGACACGCCAGGTATCCAGTCAAATGCCAGCGCGAAGAACGGAGTATAGCGGCCCAGCGCGTAAGCGAGCGCCAGCAAAAGAAGAACGAGAAGGAACCGTCCGCGCCGCGCCAACAACCGGCCGGCGCCAAACCCGTGCCACGCGATGAGCACGAAAGGCAGAGTGCCGATAAAAAGATAGTCGACGGCGCGGTCGGTCCAGTCGGCGCGCGGCATGGTGTCATAGTCAGGCCCCCAGTAATCATAAAGATGATCGAGGGAGCCAAAGAAATTCGGCGCGAATAGCGTGATCAGGTTGACTGGCGCGAGCGAACCCACCGCCGCGGCCCCGAAATGAAAGCCCGGCCGGTTCGAGCCGGCAAGAAACTGCATGGTCAACAGCGCCGGTACGATCAATATCGCGAGGATCAGGACGGCGCTCAACGCCAAGACGCCGGCCCGGCCGCGCAGATAGACAAGCGCGTTTCCCGATTGGGCCGCGGCAAACATTAGGTAACCGATGAGAACGGCGCAAAGCAGGAAGGCGACCTGATCACGGCCGAGCGCCATCAACGATGCGACGAGGCCAAACGCAAGGGCGAAACAATAGGAGCGGCGCTCGAGCGCGATATCGAGGCACCACAAGGCCGCTGGAAAGAACGAATAGGAAATGATCATGCCGGTGTGCTGCAGCCTCGAGGAAGCGGCGCCGCCGAGCATGAAAATGAGTGCCGCGAGGACCGCCCCTGCCGGATGCCAGCGCCAGCGCCGCAAGAGGCCCAGAATGCAAACCCCTCCCGCGAAAAGATGCGCGAGGATGACCGCGTCAAAGAGTTGCATCGAGGCATTTGGCGCAATAAGCGCAAAAGACACCATGCTCGGCGTGAAGATCAAGGATTGCGGATCGGCGATCGCCGGATGGCCGCCGAAATGATAGGGGTTCCAGAACGGATTCTCGCCATGGTGCAAGGCATCCCCAAGGAAACGAAACATCGCATAAAAATGGTTTTTCGAGTCCCATGGCACGACCGTTCCGGTGAACAGCCAAGAGGTCACTGCAAGCCCATAGAAGAGGACGAGGCTTAAAACCGCAACCTGGAGGGCGTTCTTTGTCCAAGCTTGAGCTGAATTCCCATTCTCCGCTTCGAATAGACCAAAGCCTTGTAGTGCAAGGCTGGTGGTGTGCGCCGCGGAAGACGCGGCATTGTCGGAAAGCGACATCGAGAAATCCGATGCAGGCTGGCAATGCGGGCTAGACTTGTTATGCTCGAAATTCATTTTTGTATAACTGCCTGTGCACAGGTGGAAACGCGTGCCTGGGCGGAGTCTGATCGGTTCGCAAATTGACGTTTTCGTGGCAAATGGCACCGCTTATATGCAACCTTCACCAAGCGTACTCCAGCGCCTGCAAAAAAGCCCGGGCGAGAACCAAAAAAGCCCGGGCGAGAACCATGTGTCCCGCTAAGCTCGGATGCACCCGGTCGGAAGCCAGCGCCATCGGATGAACCTTCGTCAAGACCCAATCGAACGCCGCCTGAGTATCCACCAAGATGGCCTGGTATTGCCCGGCCAAATGGCGCACCACCTCGCCATTGCGGTCCATCATCGCCCGCATGGGGTCCGCCCTTGTGGGTTCGAGGAAGTATGGCGTCATCAGCACCAATCCCTTGAGCTGCGGCCTTGTCGTGCGGACCAAATGCGCCAAAATGGTCCTCCACGCGGGGAGCCGGCATTAAGAGGCAAGCTAGCGCTCGGGCGAAAGCGGCTTGTTCGCCAAAGCCGCCCGCAATCTCGCGCGCCATTCCGCCGCCCATGCGATGAACCCAAGAAAAACAACACCCAAGATAACGATGAATGCGTCGGAAGCAAGGTTTCCACCGTAGATATAGCGGAAGATTTGCCCGCTCAGGCTGAGCAGCGACAGGGCGCAGAAGACGTTCAGCGAATTGCGTCCGAGAAGGCATAGAAAGGCAGGAACACGCGGCAGCCAGCGGCCGATGATTTTGAAAGTGCCAGCGAAAACCGCCGTCAAGGCGAGACTATGAATGAGCCGCGCTGGCGACAGAAACGTCTTGTCAAACGTGAAAAGCAGCTTCGGCTCCGGCAGATAGACCGGATCGGGAGAGAAATTCGTCATGCCCACGGCAACGCCGAGCGCCACGACCGGCAGAGCGAGCCAGCGCAAAATGGCATGGTGACGCCGCGCGAAACCACCAATCCCACCTTCGCCCCCAAGCAGGAACCCAAGGACATAGATGAGCTGCCATGCGAGCGGATTAAGGAACCAGGTGCCCTCGACCGGCCAGGTTGGCAAGTTCACGCCGAACACGAGTGCTCCGGCATAAATCGCGAGCGAAGCGAGCAGCAAAAGCGCCGTGGCGTGCCGGTGGACAAGCGCGATTGCCGGAGCGATGAAAATTAAAACGACATACAGGGGAAGGATGTTGAAATAGCCGAGCTGATGGGTAAGCAAAACGACACCAATATTCGCCTTGATAGGATCGTTGAAGATAGCGGACGCGTTGTTCCAATCGAGCAGAAACGGTGCATCGAGAAGAAGCGCTGCCGCCGCAAGAAGGGCAATGGCCATCTCGGTGACGACCATTTGCGCGACATAGACTTGGAATGCACGGGCTTCGAGCCGCAGAATGAGCCATTTTGCCGGCAGCACGCGGGCAGGACCTTCGATGAGCTTGCGCATCGCCCAACCAGCGAGAAACACAAAAAGCTCGGCCGAATCCGACAGCGATACGTTGCGAAAGGTGAAACGCTCGAAATAGATCCCCGGAATGTGGTTGATGAAAATCGTAACGAGGGCAAAGCCGCGCCAGAAATCGATCTCATTGGGGGCGCGCATGGTCTGGGCAAAAACCCTCTCGCTCCCGCCACCGGCGACGGCGAAAAACGGTTGAGCGCCTGCCCCACCGCGCCCGCCGCCGCCTCACCCACCGGGTGACGGCCTTGTCGGGGCTGAGATTGCCGCGTTCGACGGATTTTGGCAAGGCCGAACCCTCGCGGCGAGGCACGCAAAAGCCGGTGAGATCGGCGCGTCGCGCGCCGGACAGCAGCCTCGGGAGAAGAGATGTCGGACGTCGAAGGCCCAGCGCAAGAGGCCCGGCTTTCCAGGTTTTCGACTATGGCTGATCCTGGCTATCCAGCAGGCGGTTCCTGATCAGCCAGGCGGCTCCACGGCTCCACGAATAGTTCGCGCCCATGCGAAGATCAGTCTGCCTGTTGGAGATGACGGCGCCGGTTTGGGCGTCGCGGATCTGAAACCGCACCGTGTATTCCATTCTGCTGATCCTCGTCACGATCCCGATCAAGGATTGCTCGGCGCCGAGTCTCAGAGCGATCGCGGCCTCGCAGCCATCACACTTTCGCAGCCAATGCTCCTTCACGGCCGGCGAGTCTGCGCTGCTGATACCGACGAGCGTATAGCGTCCCGACTGCGCAATCAACCGGCGCGCCTCGTTTGTGACGCTCTTCAATTGCTCGGAGTCATCAGCTGGGTTCCCGGCCGCAAGGGTAGCTCCGGCACTGAAATCTTCCAGCTCGAAATCGAATATAGCAAGCTTGATCGGAGGAGACGTGCCGGCACTTGCGGCGAATGCGGTCAGCAAGATTGCGCAGAATAGCAAGGCGCCGGCGGAAAAGGACGGCGCACGCCCGCGACGCGAGAGGAATCCGACATTCATTCACTTCTTACTCTAGGAGTGGATGAATTGTACATCGTTGCCGAAATTCGAATCATGTCAAGCGGTCTCTTCGGGTGGTAGCAGGTCATGTGTGGATGGCCCCCCGCTTGCAAGAAATTCGCATGTGTGAAAGCGTGCGACAAAGCCCTTCGCGCATGCGATCATATCGCGGCCGGCGACGACACGCGGCCTGTGGGAGACTAGGGAATGGCGAATCTTTGGGTGCGCAAGCCGATTGCGACTCTGCAAGCGGAAGCAAAGGAAGGCGAGTTTGGATCGGGCCCCGGCGAGGTGGGATTGCGCCGAACGCTCTCGCTTTGGAGCCTTGTCGCGCTTGGCATCGGCTGCATCATTGGCGCCGGCATCTTTGTCCTGACCGGCCATGCCGCCGCCGCCCATGCCGGGCCAGCGGTAAGCCTCTCATTTGTGCTCGCCGGACTCGTCTGCGTCTTCGCGGGCCTCTGCTACGCCGAAATGGCGTCCACCGTGCCGATAGCGGGCAGCGCCTATACCTATGCCTATGCGACGATGGGCGAATTCATCGCGTGGGTCACGGGGTGGAACCTGATCCTCGAATATGCTTTCGGCGCGACAACGGTCGCGATCGGGTGGTCCGGCTATGTCGCAAGCTTCTTGCGCGATCTTGGCGTGGTGATCCCCGCGGAATTTGCCTTAGGCCCGCTCGCCTATGATCCGGCGAGCAGAAGCTGGTCGGCGACCGGCGCGCTGGTCAACCTTCCGGCGGTCTTCATCATCGTGGCGGTGACCATCCTGCTCGTCCTGGGAATCAAGGAATCGGCCAAGGTCAACAATGTCATCGTTGTCATCAAGCTGGCGATCGTCGTCCTTTTCATCCTTGCCGGAGTTTGGTTCGTCAAGACCTCGAATTGGGTGACCGCGAGCAATCCCACGGGCGCCTTCATTCCGCCTAATATAGGACCCGGCCAATATGGCTGGAGCGGGATTATTCGGGGCGCGGGGGTGGTTTTCTTTGCCTATATCGGCTTCGACGCCGTATCGACCGCGGCCCAGGAAGCCCGCAACCCGCAGCGCGACATGCCGCTCGGCATCCTCGGCTCGCTCGCGATCTGCACCGTCCTTTATGTGCTGGTCAGCCTTGTCATTACTGGCATCGTGCCATTCGACAGGTTGAACGTTCCCGACCCGATCGCTCTCGGCGCCGATGCGATCGGATTTGGCTGGCTCGCCTCCATCATCAAGCTCGGCGCGATTCTTGGACTGAGCTCGGTCGTTCTGGTGCTGTTGCTCGGCCAGCCGCGAATCTTGTATTCAATGGCGCGCGACGGCTTGCTGCCACCGTTCGCGGCGATCGTGCATCCCAAGTTTCGCACGCCCTATATCACGACGCTGCTCACCGGCGCGATCGTCGCGGTCCTCGCGGGTCTTTTGCCGATTGGTCTCGTCGGCGAGCTGGTGAGCATTGGCACCTTGTTCGCATTTGCCGTGGTCTGCCTCGGCGTTCTCGTCTTGCGGATCACCGATCCAAAGATCCACCGCCCGTTCAAGACGCCGGCCGTGTTTGCGGTGGCGCCGCTCGGCGCGGTGTCTGCGGTTTTTTTAATGCTCGGCCTGCCGGGCGATACTTGGCTGCGGCTTGTCGTTTGGCTCGCGATCGGCCTTGCCATTTATTTCTTGTACGGCCGCAACCACAGCCACTTGGGGCGGCGCCAAGAAGGCGGGGAGGCCCGGCTCTGACGGCGGCCCGGCACCGTCAGAGTTCCCGGCTCGGGCTCTACTTTTGACGTAGCAACCTTAGTCTCACGGCGGCCACTGTTTGCAATATCTGGTCCCTGCTACTCTTGGCGATGTCCGCCAAAGCCGCGTGGTCGGTGAGCTTCCCGACCGCCGCCTCGCGGACTGCCGAATCGCTATCATTCTTGGCGAGGTCCGCCAGTACTGTCTGGTCGGTGAGTTTCCTGACCGCCACCTTGCGGACCCACAGGTCGCTATCATTCTTGGCGAGGTCCGCCAGAACTGTCTGGTCGGTGAGTTTCCAGACCGCCTCCGTGCGGACCCATGTGTTGCTAGCATTCTTGGCGAAGTCTACAAGAAATGTCCGGTCGGTGAGTTTCCCGGCCGCTGCCAAGCGGACTACCGAATCACTATCATTCTTGGCGAGGTCCGCCAGAACTGTCTGGTCGGTGAGCCTTTCGACCGCCGCCACGCGGACTTCCGAATCACTATCATTCTTGGCGAAGTCCGCCAGAACTGTCTGGTCGGTGAGCCTTTCGACCGCCGCCACGCGGACTTCCGAATCACTATCATTCTTGGCGAGGTCCGCCAGAACTATCTGGTCGGTGAGCTTCTCGACCGCCGCCACGCGGACCCACAGGTCGCTATCATTCTTGGCGATGTGGGCCAGTATTGTCTGGTCGGTGAGCTTCTCGACCGCCGCCAGGCGGACTTGCGAATCACTATCATTCTTGGCGAGGTCAACCAAAACTGTCTGGTCGGTGAGCTTCTCGGCTGCCGCACGGCGAACTCCCGAATCACTAACATTCTTGGAGAAGTCCGCCACAACTGTCTGGTCGGTGAGCTTTCTGACCGCCGCCCTGCGAACTCCCAGATCGCTATCATTCTTGGCGAGGTCCGCTAGAACCGTCTGGTCGGTGAGTTTTTCGACAGCCTGCTCGCGGATCAACGAATAACTGTGTTTCCACTTGGGCCGGAAAAGGTCGCTGAAAGGCATTGGCTTACGTCCTGGGCGAAGGTCGAAGGCTGGGTGAATTTGCCCGATCCGTTGGCGCTTTCGATTCCTTATATAGACCAGGTCCGGCGTTTCCGGTAACCACCGCTGCCGCGCAAAGGTCACTGCTTGCCTTTCACCGCTTCGATCAATTGCTTCAGACTAAAGGGTTTCGGCAAAAAGCTAAAATCCTCGCCTTCCGGCAGGTGCTTGGAAAATGCATCCTCGGCGTAGCCGGACACGAAAATGACCTTGGCCTTGATTCCGCGTTTGCGCAGTTCGCCGAACATGGTTGGGCCATCCATCTCCGGCATGACGACGTCGGAAACGATAAGATCGATTTTTCCGCCGTTTTGTTCGACGATTTGCAACGCCTCTAGCCCCGAGGCCGCCTGCAACACGGTGTAGCCGCGCGAGGTGAGCGCGCGCGCGCCGAAGGCCCGCACCGCCTCCTCGTCCTCGACGAGCAGGATCGTGCCGTGGCCAGTGAGATCGGCGGACGGCGCGGCAGCCTGTTCGATGGACCGGGATGCGTGGGTTTCGTCTGGAACATAACGGGGCAGGAGGATCGTAAAAACCGTCCCCTTGCCGGCCGTGCTCGAACAGAAAACATAGCCGCCGGTCTGCTTTATGATGCCATACACCATTGCGAGGCCGAGACCGGTGCCCTTTCCGACTTCCTTGGTGGTAAAAAACGGTTCGAAGATTTTGTCTTTTACTTCTGGCAAAATGCCAAGCCCGAAATCCTCGACCTCGATCGCGACATAATCGGCGGAAACCAGCGATGTCTCATTTAAACCGGCGCATTCGGCCGCCATGACATTGCGGGTCCGCAAGATGATCTTGCCGCCTTGTGGCATGGCGTCGCGCGCATTGACGATCAAATTGACGATGACATGCTCGAACTGGTTGACGTCGGCTTCAACGAGCCAGAGGTCGCGACCATGGCGCAACTCGAGATCGATTTTTTCGCCGACAAGGCGGCGCGTCAGCATTTGCAGATCGGCGAGCACATCGCCTAATTGCAGGACCTGCGGCCGCAACGTTTGGCGGCGCGAAAAGGCCAGCAGCTGGCGCACGAGCGAGGCAGCGCGGTTGGCGTTTTGCTTAATTTGATTTATGTCCCGGAACGACGGATCGGTCGGCCGGTGATTGGCGAGAAGTAGGTCACAATAGCCGATGATCGCGGTCAAGACATTGTTGAAATCATGCGCTACTCCGCCGGCAAGCTGGCCGATAGCTTGCATTTTCTGGGATTGAGCGAAGTTCCCTTGCAAAGCCCGCTGTTCCGTGGTGTCGAGCGCGTAAATCGTCGCGCCGTTCCCGTCCTGCTCGTCCGCCGCCGCGAAAAACAGCCGTGCCGACCGCTCGCCTTCCCCAGCCAAGGCGGCATCGACCGGCGGGATATCGGGAGTCGCCTGGAAGGCCGCGGCAATGGCGGCATCGACGGCGCCGTGGTCACGATCGAGGATACCGGCAAAGATCGAGCGCGCCGCGCCGTCGGGCTGCTTCAAGGCTTCCGGCATGAGGCGCGCGAAAGCGGCGTTCGAATGGGTGATCCGCCCGTTCTTGTCGAGCATGGCGATCGCCATCGGCGTCGCGTTGAATACTTGTGCGAAGCGCATTTCCCCCTTGCGCGAATTCTGCGCCGGTTCCTTGCCAGGAGGGCGGCTGAGGACGAGCGTGTGCGACGGTCCGGGTAGGCCGTCCTGACCGAGCGCGACGCCGTGGAGCAGGCGCACGGGCAGGCTTTGACCATTGCGGCATTTCAGGTCGATATTGAATTGCTCGGCGCGGATCTCGCCCGCGCTTCCGGCGGCGGAGGCGATGAGCGCGGCGCCGCCGTCGGTCACGAAGTCGGTCAGCTTGAGACTTCCAGTGCCGGCCTCCGCCGGGTCGTAGCCGAGCCAGGCGGCAAGGGTGGCGTTCATATAGGAAACGTCGCCGTTCGGGCCGCATGAAAAGAATCCGGCTGGCGCGTGGTCCAAAAATTCGATGGCTTGCCGCAACTCCTGAAAAGCCTTTTCCTTTTGTTCCCGCTCGCGCGTCACATCCGCGACGGACCACAGGCTGGTGCACCTGGCGCCCGCCAAAGCCAGCGGCCTGACCTTGATCTTGTACCAGCCTGCCCCGCCAGCGCCGCCGAGCGGCGGAAACAAGCGCAATTCCTCGACGCTTTCCTTGCCGTCCCGCGCGGCTTTGGCGAGCCGGTAGATGGCCTCGGAAATCTCCGGGGATCCAGAAAAGAGCCGCTCCACTGTGCGAAGCTCCGAGCGGCCGCGCGCATCCGCCAAGGTCAAATAGGCCTCGTTCGCGTAAATGATATTGCCGCCGGCACCGGTCACGATCAGCGCTTCGGCATGCCCATCGCAAATGAGTTTGGTGACGTCGTTCCTCGACGCTTGTCCGAAAAACTGAATTAGGCCCGCCGCAAAGGCGAAGGAAGCACAAATACCGGCAACCGCGAAAACGGCGAGCAGCAAGATTGCAAGGGTGGTGCCTTCGTCATTTGGCAAGAAAAAAGAAACCGCAACGGCGCCCGCCATAATCATGGCAAAGGCCAAGATCAACGCTAGATTGCCTGCGTGTCCGGGCGGACGGACGGTGGCGGGCTGCTCGCTCATAAAGTTTCACCTGGTGCAAGCGAAGTAACTATGTTTGAACGTATCGACAATTCGCCGCCTTCCACGGGCCCCACCATCGTGTTTGGAAGAGTAACGAGCCACGGCTTCGCTCGACCCGGTATTTCGCGCATCCGCCGCCAATTTGTCCGTCTTAAGCTTATGTAATAGCCGGGCCTTGCCGGTGAACTTCGACTATTTTGGCGCGTTGAAGTCTAGAAAGCATAACCGCAACGGCGGCCGCGTCTCGCGCCGCGGCGCCGGGCATGGAGAAGTCAATGCAAACATTCGGCAAGTTCCTCGCCATCACAACCATCTCGATGTTAGCTTCCGGCGGCGCCATCGCGCAAACCTCTTATTACGAATACGGGCCGCCGCCGCCAAATCCGCCTCCTGGATGGATTGCGCAAGGCCGCTCTGTCCAAGAATGGGACCGATTCCGCTATGGTTATTCCGGCACTCGCGGCCGCATGGGTCTCGGCGCCGATCCTGCCCATCCGGAAGGTCCGGGTAATTTTTCCTCGCCAGGACGGTAGCGTGGCAGTCAGCGAGAAGCGATATTTTGATGAATTTTGATGAATTTCGTTAACTATTTGGCAGTCTGCGCCGGCAAGGCGGTTTGGAACATGCTACACTAAACCAACGTCCGCCGCTGTTTTTTCGAATGGGCCACAAGATGCCGGGCTTGAATGAGAGTTTTTTCGCGAGCAAGAGTTTTACCGTCGCCGCTGCGGCGATCGCATTCCTCGCCGCTGCGGGTCTGTTGTCTATTATTTTCCACTTCACGTTCCGACGCCGGCTTCGCTTGCCACGTAATGGAAGGGCGCGGCCGCCGCGGCTTGGGACCGTCGACGCCTTCGACCTCGACGGGCACCGTCAGCTCGTTATCATTCGACGCGACAATGTCGAGCACCTGCTGATGATCGGGGGACCCAATGACATCGTGATTGAATCGGAGATTATCCGCGCTGAGAACCGCGACCCCCGCGACCTTCGCGAAACGAGAATTCGCGACAAGGACCTGCGCGAGAAGGAACCTCGCGACGCCCCGCCGGTGCCAGCGGGAATTGCTTGGCCTTCTCCGGCGGAAGCGCCACCGCCGAATACTCCGCTGCGCAAAATGCCGTTTCCGCCTACCCCCGAGTTGGAGCAGGAGATCGGGCTGACGGCCGCTGTCCGCATCGAGGAATCCGTGCGCGATTCGGCGAAACCGATCGTTTTACCCACTTTAAAACGGCCCGTTTTTCCTCTGCCGGCAAGGCGCATGCCGCCGCCCGTCACTCCGCTTGGCCAAGGAACATCGAATCAACACGAGCCTCTCCACGACGGCGCCGGTTCGCCGCAAAACCTTGAGCACGGAATTAGTCCCGCCAAGGGATTTCCGCGCGCGCCTGTCGCCACTCCTTTTTTGCGGCCCTCGACGCTGCGCCAGGTGAGGGGGACCGCCGCCAAACCGGCTTCGTCAGGCCCGTCCGAGACCCCGCCCGCGGACGCGCTTGCCCCCAGCTCGCTTTCGGGCCTTGCGGAGATCCCAACGTCCCCGGCCGGGGAGGTGGAACGGCAGACTGAATTTCCCCCCGCGCCCGCAATGCAATCCGCGGGATCACCAGCTCCGGCTGTTGCCGGCGGCGGATTGACCTTGGAGGCGGCGGGTCCGCAACAAGACGGTATCGATACGCTCGAAGACGAAATGGCTAGGCTCCTTGGCCGCGCGCCGGGTTAAACTTGCGCGGCGGGCTGCGGTTGGATTCGCTGGTGATATGCGTTCGCTGCAAACCGCGGGAGAAATGCGTCTCGATGAACGAAACTTCGGCATTTCTCGGCGCGCGGCGGCGAGTTGGCCCGCCCGAGCGCCGCCCCGCTGAGGTGATCGGCCTGGTTGAAGCTTTGCGATCGCCTTTGCTGGCGCGCCCGAATCTGATAGCTTCCACTGCCAAAGATGAGAGAACGTCCTCGATTTCGACAACTCGATTTCGACAAGGAGCAGATGAATGGCGCAACTCACGTGGACCGGGCGCCCCCGGCTCTGGATCGCCTCGCTCATTGTGGCGAGCGTCGCCTTCAGTCTCGGCTTTGCCTGTGCCGTGCCGCTCGCCGCCTTCGCCGCCATCGCGGCGCTGACCTTTGGCCGCCGCGATGCCTTCGCGCTCGTTGGCACCGTCTGGCTCGCCAATCAAATCGCCGGCTTCGCGGTGCATCATTATCCCGAAACGGCAAGCACCTTGGCGTGGGGCGCCGGGCTTGGCGCCGTGGCTCTTCTTTCGACGCTCGCCGCGCAATGGGTCAAAGACTATCTTGCGCAAAGCCATGTGGTGGCCGCGATCGCCGCGTTTCTGGCGGCCTTCGTGGTTTATGAAGGTTCGCTCTTTACGATTTCGCTCGCCTTAGCGGGTGGCGGATCGGATTATGCCCCCTCGCTTGTCTGGCGCATTTTTGCGATCAACACCGCGGCCTTCGTGGCGCTTTTCCTGGTGCATTACCTCAGCGTATTCGCGGGGCTTGCCAGTGAGTCGCGTCTCCCCGCGCGCGAATGGCGGGCCTAACGCGCGCCCGGCTCAAGATTTACCAAGGTCATTCGTGGCCGTCTTCCGGGATGTCCTTTGGCGCGCTCTGCTCTGGCGGGCCTCCGCGACGCAAGTGCCGCAATTGCTGCAAGCCATACCGGAAAAGCCTGTATATTCCATAGAAAAACGCAACAATAACGGCTAAAAGTACAACATTGTGGAATACTACTATAATAGCATGCGAAATATATCGAATAAACTCGACAACAGATCCGACTATATAGCTAAAAACATCGTACATATGATCGAAACCCTCCCGCCTGTTGAACGCCTAAATTCCTGATAAACAGAGCCAGATTATGTTGTGTGGTCCCACAGGGCCCATCGGCGCAATGTTTCCCGGACAATGGGTGTCTGACCGGCCCGGCCTTTGCAGCTAACCATGACCAACGCCATCTAGCAACGCCTGTTTGTCCCGCACCGGCAAGGAACACGTGCCGCCCGCGCAAATGAAGGCAGCCGCGTCGCCCGCCAGCGCGACTTGCGCTTTCGCCGGATGCCCCTCCGGGAACGCATCCGGTCTGTCGATGTCGACCACGATGCGGCAGGTAAACGGCACGCCGAGCGCGGCCTCATAGAGCGGCTTCCGTCGCGCCCCCACGGTCACGATCTCCCTGGCGCGCAGCCGGAAGTCGAGCCCGTTCAAAATCCCCGCATGGCCAACAAAATTCGTCCGCGCCGCTGCCCCGAGCGCCGCCAAAAGTTCGTCCGCCCGCGCGAGCCAGCGTGCCTCGCCGGTAAGCCCGCCAAGCCGAACGAGGGCGGACAAATAAACCGGATGCGCGTTCGGGATCGCATCGTCGGACGTTGGCGCGAGCCGCAAGATCACGTCGCCCGCATCCTTGGCCGCCATGTCGAGAAGTCCGCTCCGAGGATCACGGTGATAGGTCTTCAACGTTTCCGCCCAAGCGCTCGCGTCGGCAAGATAATCGCGCGCGGAAACGCGGGCAGGCGCCCAACTGCGTGTTTCGTGCAACGCAAGCGCGGCGCGGATCATCGCGGCATGATCGAGCGCGAGGCCAGGTGCCGCGAGAACGCCCGCGCGCCAGCCATGCGCCAGGCGCTTGTTTCCTTCCGCGTCAATGAACTGCATCGCCGAGACGATGAAGTCGTAAGCCCGCGCGGAAATCCCTACCCAATCCGGCTCGCCGAACAGCGTCGCGGCATTGACGAGCGCGGCGATCATCAACCCATTCCAGTCGGCAAGAATTTTGTCGTCGAGGCCGGGGCGAACCCGCTTTTCCCGTGCGTCGAACAGGCGCTGCCGCAAAGACGCAAGCCGTGCTTCTTCCGCAAGCGATGGAGGCTTTGCTTCGAGGCGGTTCAGGATGATGACGCTCCCGCCATGCGCTTCGTCTTCCCAATTGCCGCGTGGCGAGGCGTCATAAAATTTGCCAAAAAACGCCGCGTCCTCTTGCCCAAGCAGGGCCTCGATTTCGGCATAAGCCCAGACATAGAACTTGCCCTCGACTCCCTCGCTGTCGGCATCGAGACTGGCGCAGAACGCGCCTTCCGCATTGGTCATTTCGCGCCGGAGCCAGGCAACCGTTTCCCGCGCCCGTGCGCGAAACAGCGGGCCGCCGAATTCATGATGGCAAAGTCCCAGGAGCTCGAGGATCTGGGCATTGTCGTAGAGCATTTTTTCAAAATGCGGCACGAGCCAGCGTTCGTCGGTCGAATAGCGCGCGTAGCCGCCGCCGAGATGATCGTAGATGCCGCCTTCGGACATTTTGGTCAGCGTCAATTTGACGAGATCGCGGTAAGGGGCGTTGGCAAGCCGCGCGCCCGCGCGCCAGAGCAATTCGAGAATGGGCGCATTTGGAAATTTCGGCGCCCCGGTGAGGCCGCCATGGACGGGATCGATGAGGCGGGCAACTTGCGGCGCGAGCGCGTCCACTTGCTCCAGGGTTATCCCGCCGCCGCCATCGGAGGTGGCGGATTTCGCAAGCTCCTCGCGGATGAATTTTGTATTTTGCGCGATCCGATCGGGCTCGGCGCGGAAGGCTCTAGCAACGGTTCTTAACACGCTCACGAAGGAAGGCCTGCCATAGTGCGCAACCTTGGGAAAATAGGTGCCGCCCCAGAAGGGTTCACCAGTTGGCGTCAAGAACATGGTCAACGGCCAGCCGCCGCGCTCGCCGAACGCATGCAAAGCCGTCATATAAATATGATCGATATCGGGGCGCTCCTCGCGATCGACCTTGATGTTCACAAAAAGCTCGTTCATCACGGCCGCGGTCGCTTCGTCTTCAAAACTTTCATGCGCCATCACATGGCACCAATGGCAGGCGGCGTAGCCGATCGAGAGCAAGATCGGTTTGTTTTGCGCCTGGGCATCCTCGAGCGCAGGCGCGCCCCACATCCGCCAATGCACGGGATTCTTGGCATGCTGCAAGAGATAAGGGCTCGCGGCGCGGCTAAGCTCGTTTGTCGCTGACATGGGAGTCCAAGGCTTGGTTCGAGAGCGGCTCGGCGAGTGAAGCGAACCGCGGGCGGCGGGTCAATGCGAATTTGCGCCGCGGCGCGGCGGTTGCGGCATTCAGGCCGAGTCCGTAGGACCAGGGCCGCCTATTCCGGAAGTGCGTTATCGACTTTATGACAAGTTATGTGACGCAACCAAGACGAGCGAGCGCGGCGTAGTAGAAAAATGGCGGGAGCGCGGCGGCGAGGCAGCGCCTTCGACTCCGCGCCGAACCAGGTTAATATGACTGTCCAGTTGCGGTCACGGAGTCTCGAGGAACGCTGATGCACACCATCAAAATCCGATTGACCGAGGAAGGGTTGCGTCCGCGCCGGACCAAGCTCGAAATTCCGGGATGGGCCGGCAAGCCCGAGCCCCGCGCCGCCGGCTCGCACGAATATGCTTGGCACTGCGTTCCCTTCTCGGAGGCTGCGCAATATGGCATCGAGGTATTCTATCCATACGACAACGAGTTGCAGGTGAGCACTAAAGACGGGCGCCTTGTGTTCGACGGCGATTTTGGGCCGGCTCCCGGCGATGGCCGGTTGTGGCCGCCGTTCAGGACCTTCGGCGAACAATTTTATACGTATCAGCTACTTCTCGACTTGAAGGTCGAAGCGGGGCTGGCGATTAAGATCGAGCCGCATCCACGCTTTTATACCGATCCAACCGGCAGCGTTCCGGTCGCAGTGCCGGCGCTCATGCGGAATTGGTGGCCCATGATGTTTTTCTTGGTTTTCAAATCACCGGATGAAGGCAGCACGCACATTTTCCGGCCCAACGAGCCGTTCGCGCAGTTCACGGTGATCCCGGAGGAATGTGAATTCGAACTCGTCGAAATGAGTGTGGAGGAAGCCGCCGAGCGAGAATTGCAGGCTCGGCGTATCCACGAGAGCCGCGCGACCCTGTCCGCGGGCACCCAATGGACTTCGGCGTCGAATACCGTATTCGACGCCACTTACCGGCGTATTCATGGCGCGGCGAGAAAACTTCCGCCGCGCTAGCGCAAGCCGGCCCGGATAAAGGGGATCGTCCGATTGTATGCGGATCTGGCGGTGATCGCCAGTCGTGTATCATATTTGAGTTGGACGGCCCACGCCCGGTTCCCGCGGCTGAGCCATCCGCCTATCAGGTTAAAATTGGTCAGTACACGTCATGGTGGTGGTGGTGATGGTGGTGGTGACGCCGATACCAGCGATGATGATGATGGTGATGAGACCAGCGATGGTGATGGTGGTGGTGATCGTATCCATAATCATATTGCGCCAGCTTCACGTTCGGGTTTTGCTCGGCCTCCCCCTTGGCGCGCGCTGCGGCCACCGCATCGGCGGCCATCAGCAGGGCGACCGCGTTCGGGATTGGCTGGAGCAGCTCCGAATAAGACCGGGGGTTCAATACTTCAGTTACGTCCGCCGCCTGCGCCGCGTTCACCGCGATCATCGTGGCGAGCGCGGAGATTGCGCCCGCAAGGCCTGCGATCTTCTTGTCCATGTCGACCTCCCCGGAAAAATTCATGCTAGTGCGCAAAATCACGCTCGTTTGCAACTAGCGCACCGACAAACCAAAATCAATGAGATGAGGAAAACGTTATCCGGCATTCCCCAAATTATGCCCCTACCAACACTGCGCGCATTTCAAGGCAAGGGTCTACGCGACGGTCCCGGGCCCAGCTGCGCGCGCGGCCGCCGTCAAGATCGACCGCTGCCGCTCACCGCGCCTTTGGAAAATTGCGAAATAGCGGCAGGATGATATAATACAGACCCACCACGATCAGCACGGCCTTGATGAGGAATCCGGCCTCCTGGAGGCCCTGAATCACGGCCGCGATCGCGGCGGCGCACCACGCGACCGTCAGCGGTATCGTTAGCAGGCGGAGGCGCGCGACGCGCAGCGGGTGAATGAACGGGACCGGCGCGAACATCCAGCAAACGAACGCGACGATGACGAGCGTGGACACGAGCGGCCCCGGCCGCAACACCAGCATGTAAACCATAAGAACGTTCCAAATCGCCGGAAACCCGCGAAACCAGAGGTCGTGGGTCTTGATGCGCCGGTCGGCGAAATAGAGCGCCGAAGCCGCGCAGACACCGCAACAAACGGGGACCGCGAGCGGCGGCGGAAGCAGGCCGGAACGCCACAAGGCGACGACCGGCACGACGACATAGGTGAGGAAATCGACGACGAGGTCGAGAATAACGCCGTCGATATGTGGCGCCGTCTCCTCGACCCTGTAGCGCCGCGCTAAGGCGCCGTCCGCGGCGTCGACGGCCAACGCCGCGCCAAGCCAGGCGTACATGGCACTAAATTGCCCGCCGACGGCGGCGAGCAGCGCGGCGAAGCCCAGCGCGGCCCCGCAGGCGGTGAAGCAATGAACGAGAAAGCCGGCGGCACGAGGGGGCATGGGGTGTTCGCAAGACCGGAGAGGGCGCCACTTATCGATGTCTAGCGCCAGGCGCTTTAAATATCATGATAAATCTAGCCGGTCAGCCGCGTCGAGCACTGGTGTCGCTGCGGGCGGGTTCGATTTAGGAAAACGTCATGCAACCCGAGCCTCCGGCACGAGCGCTCTTTACCCATCCCCGCCTATCCCTTGTGTTTTGGCGTTGTTTTTTGCTGGCCGTTAGATATAGCATCACGTGGCGGGTGCGGAAAATCACAATACCTAGCATTGTGGTATTCTTAATGATCATCACGGCCGGGGTTTTGTCGTGCTGCTACCGGATCGTGCAAAAGGCCTCGGAAAGCCGCGCCAATTGCGCCCGATTGCGATCGAGCATCGCCGTGAATGCGGGGGATAGAAGAAAGCTAAGTTCGCGTTCGCGGCTGAGCGTGGCCGGATCGGCCGCCACGAGTTCCGCGTCGCAGTAGCCCGGATGGCACATGATAAGGTGGCGCCTTCCGGGCGCACGAAGAAAGCGGACGAATTCGGCGGCGCAATCATGGCCTGGGTCGAAGGCCGAAAATCCGGAAAATCCCTCGTTGGTGCCGTAACCTCGCGCGGAAGCCTCTTTTGCAAAGCCTCTCCCGAGCCAGGCAATCCCCAGCGCTTTTGTCAACTGCACGCCGCGCCGAAAAATGCGCCACGGACGGTCGCAGCTATCGCGCAGCCAGACCTTGCCCAAAAATCCTTTTTCTTCTAGGCACGCGAACAACGTGGCCCGAATTTGCGGCAGAACCTGGACATGCTGATGCCCATCCACAAAAGCGGGCGCAGCATCGAAATGCTCGCAAAAACCGTCGAGCTGGCGCGAGATTTCCTCGCCGATCTCGGTTTCCGGCAACTCGTTTCTCCGCGCCGCCTTAAGCACGTGACTTATCCCCGGCAGGCGCCCGGTGGCCGCGAAAGCCGGCATGTATCCAAGCGGGCTGCCAAGCGTGAGATTTAGGTGGAGCCCGATGTCGGCCGTGGCTTTGAATTGGCGCAGCTCGTGCGCACCCTTCGGCCAGAATGGCCGCGTCGTCATCACGCTTGTGGCGCTCAGCCGGCCGGCGCCAAGTGCTTCCAGAATACCGCGACTGACGCCAGGCGACAGCGCATAATCATCGGCGCAGAGGCAAAACGAAAAATACGTTGCGGCCGTGCTCACAATGATCAACCTCTCGCGCGGAGCCAAGATGTCCGAATGTTCCGGTGAGGGATAGTCCGGCTTCCGGCAAATATGCAAGCAATCTTGCCCAATGCCATGCAAAGGCCTAAGCGGGAATTTCATTGACCCCGGCATAGCCGCGGTTGCGATTCATGGGGCTTCCAAGAATGACACCATCCGGCACGGGGCCGGCGGGCGCGAACGGCGCGGAGCTTTCCGTGGTCACGCCGGTCTATAATGAGTCTAGCAACATAGAGGCTCTGCTGACTCGGCTTGTGCCGGTACTTGAACGTTGCACGGCCTCGTTCGAAGTCATTTTTGTCGACGACGGCTCGACCGACGATACGCTCGAATGTCTGCGCGCCGCGCATCACAAGGACCATCGCATTCGCGCGCTTTCGCTGAGCCGGAATTTTGGCAAGGAGATCGCCATAGCGGCGGGCCTTGATCATGCAAGCGGGGCCGCGGCCATCATCATGGATGCCGATTTGCAACATCCGCCAGAGCTAATCGAGAGCTTCATCGCGCGCTGGCGCGAGGGCTACAAAAATGTCTTCGCGCAGCGCATCGATCAAACCATCTATACACCGTTGCGGCGGATTTTGACGCATCGCTTTTATAAGTTGTTCGGCTCGGTCGGAGATACCCGTCTCCCGGAGGGCGCC
Source organism: Methylocella sp. (assembly GCA_050728655.1). Lineage (GTDB taxonomy): Bacteria > Pseudomonadota > Alphaproteobacteria > Rhizobiales > Beijerinckiaceae > Methylocapsa. The sequence continues at coordinate 5,245 of JBOHJQ010000038.1, read as the reverse complement.
GGCGATTTCCGTCTCCTCGATGCGCGGGCTGTCGCGGCGCTTTGCACGCTGCGCGAACACGCGCGCTTTTCCCAAGGCCTTTATGCCTGGATCGGATTCAAGTCGATCGGCGTGCCATTCGGTGCCGAGGCGCGCGTCCATGGCGTGTCCAAATTCAGCTATCGCAAATTGACCCATTTGGCGCTCGACGGGCTCATGTCCTTTTCGACGATGCCTCTCAGGGTCTGGACTCTTATCGGATCGGCGATATCGGGGCTCGCGCTGACATTGGCGACCTTCTATTTGACTCGCACCATCATTCTAGGCATCGATGTTCCGGGCTATGCCTCATTGATTGTTTCAATAACCTTTTTTGCCGGCATTCAATTGCTGTCGCTTGGCATCATCGGCGAATATATTGGCCGCATTTTCGCCGAGGTGAAACGGCGGCCACTTTACCTGATCGAAGAACGCGTGGGCATCGGCTCGCCCGTCGCGGACGCTCACTTGGCCCGCCCCCGTTTCGAGTAAATCGATAACATCCATGTACAAAAGCCTGATTTCCGTCGGCGGCTTGACCTTGCTTTCGCGCGGCGCCGGGTTTGTGCGCGATGTCCTGCTTGGCGCGCTCCTCGGCGCGGGTCTGCTCGCCGACGCTTTCGTCGTGGCCCAACGGCTGCCCAATCATTTTCGCGCCATTTTTGGCGAAGGCGCATTCAATTCCGCCTATGTTCCGAGCTACGCGCGGGTGTTTCAATCAGAAGGTCTTGCCCGAGCGCGGCTGTTTTCTGGCCAAATTTTTTTGGGCCTGCTCGCCTCCCAGATTCTCCTCGTCGCAGTCGCCTTCACCTTCACCCCCTATCTCATCGACGTTCTGGCGCCCGGTTTCCGCGCGGATCCGCAAAAATTCGCGCTCACCGTCACGCTGACGCGGATCACATTTCCGTATCTTTTGTTCATCACGCTGGTCACGCTGCAATCCGGCACCTTGAACGCGCACGGCCATTTCGCCGCCGCGGCCTTCACCCCGGTCTTGATGAATCTGTCGATGATTGCTTTCCTTGGCATGGCTTTTCTATTTCGCAATGCCGGATTGGCGGCGAGTTGGGGATTGACGGTTTCTGGCGTGCTGCAACTCGTGCTCACCTCGGCGGCCCTCCATCGCGCCGGAATTTTCGAGCGCTTCGCGCGCCCGGAGATGACGAAGCCCATCAAGCGCTTCCTCGTGACCTTGGTTCCGGCGGTGATCGGCTCCGCTGGCACCCAGATCGCGCTTTTCGCGGACACCATCATCGGCTCGCTGCTGCCGACCGGCGGCGTATCCTCAATCTATTATGCCGACCGCATTTATCAAATACCGCTCGGAGTCATCGGCATAGCGGCGGGCACAGTGCTGTTGCCGGAGATGAGCAAGCTGTTCGCGGCCGGCAATCGGAGCCGCGCGTTGCATGCGCAAAATCGAACCATGGCGCTTTCGCTCGCGCTTACGGCACCTTTTGTCATCGCTTTCATCATGATTCCCGATTGCATCATGCGCGGGGTGTTTCAGCGCGGCGCCTTCACGGCGCAGGCGGCCAGCGCTTCCGCTGCGGTGCTCACGGCCTATGGCTTCGGGCTTGTCGCGATTGTTCTTTTGCGCTCGGCCGTGGCAAGCTTTCAGGCCCAGGGAGATACGAAAACGCCGATGCGGATCGCGCTCGCCGCGGTGGCGATCAATGTCAGCCTGAAAATCGTGCTGTTCAAGCCTTTTGGCGCGCCCGGGCTTGCCGCCGCGACGGCGGCTGGAGCCTGGATCAACCTCTTGCTTCTGTGCTTTTTCGCGATCCGGCGGGGCGCCATGAAGGTTGATCTCTTTTTGTGGAAGACGGCGACAGTGGTGACCGGGGCTTCGTTCATTTTGGCGGTTTTCGCGCTCTTTGCCGCCGCGCCCGTGCAGCGCATGGCGGCGGGCCTTGGCCCCCTCGCCAATGTGTTTGAACTTCTATCTCTTGGCCTTGCCGGCGCGCTCGTCTATGCTTTCGTTCTGATCGTAGGCTTGCAGATCGCCAACGTGAAGCTCGGGCGATTGTGGGGCTAATCGCGCAGTGGTCGGTGGATCAAAGCGCGAGCGCGTTTAACACCCGCGCCCAGCTTCGGATTCCCTTGTGAAACGAGGAAAGCTCATATTTTTCGTTCGGCGAGTGAATGCGATCGTCGTCCAGGCCGAAACCGACCATCAATGTGTCCATCCCGAGGTCGCGCTTGAAAGCGCCGACGATGGGAATCGAGCCGCCGCAACCGGCAAGAACCGGCTCCTTGCCCCATTCGGCCTGCAATGCCCTGCGCGCCCGCGACAACGCCTCCGAACTGAACGGCAGCTGCACCGCGCCCGACGCGCCATGCGAAACAAATTCGGCGCGACAGTCGGCGGGCAGCCGCTCCTTGACAAAAGCCCGGAAAGCTTCGGCGATTTTGACCGGATCCTGCGATCCGACGAGCCGGAACGAGAATTTGGCGCTCGCTTGCGCCGGAAGCACGGTTTTCGACCCCTTGCCGGTATAGCCGCCGACGATGCCGTTGACATCGAAGGTTGGCCGCGACCAAACCATTTCGAGAATATCCCGGCCTTGTTCGCCGGCCGGAACCGAAAGGCCGACACCGCCCAAAAAGTCGCTCCCGCGAAAACGCAATTCGCGCCAGTGCTCGGCGACGTCCTCCGGCAGCTCGGCTACCCCATTATAAAAACCCGGAAGCGTGACACGCCCTTTCTCATCGTGCAAATCGGCGATGACGCGGGCGAGCACATGGATCGGATTGATCGCGGCGCCGCCGAACACGCCCGAATGCAGATCGCGGTCGGCGGCATGAATAATAACTTCCTCAAGCACGAGGCCGCGCAGCATGGTGGTGATCGCCGGCGTCTCGCGGTCCCACATTCCTGTGTCGCAGACCAGCGCCATGTCGGCTTTGAGCTCGGCCTTGGCCTGGCTAAGAAAAGCCGGAAGCGACGGCGAGCCGGTTTCTTCCTCGCCTTCGACGAGGAACGTAATGTGGCAGGGCAAGCCGCCGGTTTCTTGGAAGGCGCGGCAGGCTTCGACGAAGGTCATCAGCTGCCCCTTGTCGTCGGCGACGCCGCGTCCGGAGATCCGCTTGCCAGTCGCGGCCTCGACGACACGCGGCTCGAACGGGGGGCTCTCCCACAAATCGAGCGGGTCTGGCGGCTGCACATCGTAATGGCCGTAAAAGAGGACATGCGGCACGTCGGGACGCGCGGCTTTGGCCTGTCCGACAATGATCGGATGGCCTTGCGTTTCGCGCGCCGCCGCCTCGAAGCCGAGACTGTTCAGCTCGGCGGCGAGCCATTCGGCCGCCTTGGCGCAATCGCGCGCATAGGCGGGGTCGGTCGAAACCGAAGGGATTTCAACCAGCTTGAAGAGTCGTCCCAGGGCAGAGGCGAGGTTTCCATCGATCTTCGCCAAAACCGTGTCGAGCGCCGCCATGGGACCTCCTTGCAAATTCTGGCCGTCGTAAAAGCGGTCCAGCAATGCCCGCAAAGGCCGAAACCGTTTGGCCGGGCACCGGATTATATCCAGCATTGAGGGTTTATGTTGTCTCAATCACCATTCGGGCCAATAATTTCAAGTTCGCCAGCGGAAAAGCCGCCGTTTGCGTGATGAAAGTTCCGCTTTACGGCAACCCAACCGGCTCTATTCTTAGGTGACTCTTGGAAGACGAGGCATGAGTTTCGACGTGGAAAGCGCGGCGGGCCTAACCGCGGCTTCGCGAAAAGTCCTTGATCGCCTCGAAGCGATTTCCGGCGCCAGGCACGTCATCTCTGATGCACCTGGCATGGAGGGATTTTTGCGCGAGCCGCGCGATCGCTTTCATGGGCTTGCGCTGTGCGTGGTGCGGCCCGGCTCGACGCGAGAAGTCGCGGAGGTGCTGAAACTTTGCCATGAGTCCGCTACCCCGGTGGTTCCGCAAGGCGGCAATACCGGACTCGTGGGCGGCCAGGTTCCTCTCGGCCCCGGCAATCAAATCGTGCTCTCGCTTGGCCGCATGACCGCGCTCCGCGAGATCGATCTCGCCTCGAGCACGATGACCGTGGAAGCCGGCATGATCCTTTCCCGCGTGCAGGAAGAGGCCAGCCGCGTGGACCGGCTGTTTCCGCTGTCGCTAGCGGCGGAGGGCTCATGCACCATCGGCGGCAATCTTGCGACCAATGCCGGCGGCACGAATGTGATCGCCTATGGCAACGCGCGTGATCTCGTGCTTGGACTCGAAGTTGTCCTTGCCGACGGGCGGATCCTTTCGGATTTGTCAAAGCTGAGAAAGAATAACACCGGCTACGATCTGAAAAATCTCTTTATAGGCTCGGAAGGCACGCTTGGGATCATCACCGCGGCGGTCCTAAAACTCAATCCAAAACCCCGCGCGATCGAGACAGCGTTCATTGGCCTTGCCTCGCCCCGCGCGGCGCTCGATTTGCTCGCTCTTGCCCGCGACATGGCGGGCGGCGAAATCACCAGCTTCGAACTGATCCCGCGCATCGGCTTGGATTTTGTCCTCGCGCATTGTTCCGCGCGGGATGTTTTGCGCGGCAAGCATCGCTGGTACGTGCTGCTCGAATTGAGTTCGCAAAGCGCCCAAGCGCTTGCGGAACGCTTGCTCGCGCTACTTGAGGCGGCGAGCGAAAAGCACATCATCGAGGATGCGGCGGTCGCCGCGTCGCTGGATCAGCACGAAAATTTCTGGAAGCTGCGCGAACTTTTGCCGGACGCTCAGCGCCATGAAGGCGGCTCGATCAAAACTGATATCAGCGTTCCCATCGCGGAAATCCCGGCTTTTCTGGACGAAGTCGAGCATGCGGTGACGTCGGCAATCCCGGACGCGCGGCTCGTCGCCTTCGGCCACGCCGGCGACGGCAACATTCACTGCAATATCTCGCAGCCCATAGGCGCGGATCGCCAAGCGTTTTTGGCCCGCTGGGACGAGATCAACGCCATCGCGCATGGACTCGTGGTGGCGCGCAACGGTTCGATTTCGGCCGAGCATGGGATCGGCCAATTGAAGCGCGATCTATTGCCGAAGGTAAAGGACAAGGTGGCGATGGAGGTCATGCGCGCGATCAAGCAAACCCTCGACCCAAAAAATATTCTCAACCCCGGCAAGGTGCTTTAGGTGTTTAGTCCCACGTTGTGCTGGTGTATGTTATAGCCGGCTGCAACGGGACGGATTATGGGACAAGTTTTACACGGCTGCGCCCGCACGACAGAGGCGGTGCGTC
>JBOHJQ010000037.1:0-30892 GCA_050728655.1 Methylocella sp. | reverse complement strand
GGTGAAATTTTGGCTATCCGGCGCGACGGCGGTTTTCAGAACATTCATCGCCCTAATTTCCGTCAAACAGCTCGCGCCCGATCAACATCCGTCTTATCTCGCTCGTGCCGGCGCCGATCTCATAGAGCTTGGCGTCGCGCAGCAGGCGGCCGGCCGGGTAATCGTTGATATAGCCGTTGCCGCCGAGAAGCTGGATCGCGTCGAGCGCCGACTTTGTCGCGCGCTCCGCCGAAAAGAGCAGGGTGCCCGCCGCATCTTTGCGCGAGGTGTGGCCGTGATCGCACGCGCGGGCAACCGCATGGACATAAGCCCGGCAGGCGTTGAGCCTCGTGTACATGTCGGCAAGCTTGCCTTGGACAAGCTCGAACTCTCCAATCGCCTGGCCGAACTGTTTTCGCTCGCGAACGTAAGGCAGGCAAATATCTAGACAGGCCTGCATGATGCCGAGCGGACCCGCCGCGAGCACGACTCTTTCGTAATCGAGGCCCGACATCAGAACATGGACTCCCTCGCCCGCCTCGCCGAGCACGTTTTCTTCCGGCACCTCGCAATCCTCGAAGACAAGCTCGGAGGTTGGGGAGCCACGCATGCCGAGCTTGTCGAGCTTTTGTCCCAAATGAAAACCCTTATAACCGCTCTCGATCAAAAATGCCGTGATACCATGCGCGCCGGCATTTGGATCGGTCTTGGCATAGACGACGAGGGTCGAGGCGTACGGCGCGTTGGTGATCCACATTTTTGTGCCGTTCAAGATGTAGCGGCTTCCCTTTCTGTCCGCACGCAGGCGCATCGATACGACGTCAGAGCCGGAATTCGCCTCCGACATGGCGAGCGCGCCGATATGCTCGCCGGAAATCAGCTTTGGCAAATAGCGGCGCTTTTGCTCGTCATTGCCGTTGCGGCGGATTTGATTGACGCAAAGATTGGAATGCGCGCCATAGGACAGCCCGACGGAAGCCGAGGCCCTGCTGATCTCCTCCATGGCGATGCAATGCGCGAGATAGCCGAGGCCCGCGCCGCCATAATTTTCCTCGACCGTGATGCCGTGCAGGCCGAGAGCGCCCATCGCCGGCCACAGATCGATTGGAAAATTATCGGCGCGGTCGATTTTGGCCGCGCGCGGCGCGATCTTGGCCGATGCGAACGCGCGCACCGTATCGCGCAGCATGTCCAGCTCGGGGCCGAGGGCAAGGTCGAGGCCGGGATTTTGCATGGGTGTGGTCCTTGGACAGCCTTTGGACTTTTTTCACCGCCATTCGGCCGCAGGCTGATCCCAAGCATATATGACCGCAAAGGTTGCCGGGAAATGGTCATCTGCCTGCCGCCGTGCGATAAACGGCGGCGACAACGCCCGCCCGGAAAGCCCCATATGGCCAAGACAAGCGCCGCTCTCGACCTTTGCCGCGCCCTTGTGCGCTGCCGCTCGGTCACGCCGGACGATGGCGGCGCGCTTGGCGTCCTCGCGGCAGTGCTGGACCAGGCCGGCTTTGCTACACAGCGGATCAGTTTTTCGGAACCCGGCACGCCGGACATCGAGAATCTCTATGCCCGCCTCGGCACAGGCGCGCCATTTCTCGTGTTTGCCGGCCACACCGATGTGGTGCCCGTAGGCGAGGCCGCGAAATGGCGGTTCGATCCTTTCGCGGGGGAGGTGGCGGATGGCGCGATTTTTGGACGCGGCGCCGCCGACATGAAAAGTGGCGTTGCAGCAATCACCACTGCCGCGTGCGAGTATGCCGCGCGTGGTTCGCCGAAGGGCTCAATCGGGCTTTTGATCACCGGCGACGAGGAAGGCTTGGCGATCAATGGCACCGAAAAACTCTTGCGCTGGGCTTACGAAAAGGGCGAGCGCTTCGATCATTGCCTCGTCGGCGAGCCTACGAGCTTTGCGGTGCTCGGCGACACAATAAAAATCGGCCGGCGTGGCTCGCTCAATGCCACGCTGATTGTCGAGGGGCGCCAGGGCCATGCCGCCTATCCCGGGCGCGCGGACAATCCCATTCCAAGGCTAATGCGGTTGCTAGACGCCGTGACCGCCGCGCCGCTCGATTCCGCCACCGCGCATTTCGAGCCCTCGAATCTGGAAATCGTGTCGGTCGATGTTGGCAACCCGGCGTTCAACGTTATTCCCGCCGAGGCACGCGCGTGCGTAAATGTGCGCTTTAATGATCTTTGGACGCCGGAGACGCTTGCGGCGGAGCTGCGGCAAAGGCTGGATTCTGTGGCCACGAAGTACACTCTCAGTTTCGAGCCTTGCAACGCGGTTGCGTTTTTGACGAAGCCCGATGCCTTCACGGAACTTGTTGCTAAGGTCATCGAAAAGAAAACGGGGCGCCGCCCGGTGCTTTCAACGAGCGGCGGCACGTCGGACGCACGTTTCATCCGCAGCTATTGTTCGGTCGTCGAATTTGGCCTTGTGGGTGCAACCGCGCATATGGTGGACGAGCATGTCGCCGTCGCGGACATCGAGGCCTTGACCGGAATCTATGCGGCGATTTTGGAAGAATATTTTCCCTGACCTTAACATCAACGCACAGGGCGTGGCAACGGCATTGCGCCAAGCTCGAAAGGAGCTATCATATGTTTAAATCAATAATCGCGATTGGAACAGCGTGCTTGCTCTCCATCAGCGCAGCATCGGCGGCATCGCGCGAACCCTATGAGGTGAAAGTTGACCCGCCCGTTTGCGAAATCACCGTCGTCAAAGAGGTTTATCACAGCGCCTGCGGTACGAAGCAAGAAGACTATGGCCCTGGAATACCTGCGGACGGCGACGCGTGGGGATGCGACGGAGCCGACACGAGCGACATTGCCTACGTCAATGGGAAATTTCAAAACGGCGAATATGCCTACGTCCCCGCGATGGAGAATTCTCGTGCTGGGGATCGCGTGCGGCTTTGCCTTGTGAGCTTCTTGGCCAATTGTCCGCCGGCGATAATCGCGGAATTACCTACACCGCCGAGAATTTAAGAACGCACGGATGGTGGCGGAAGCCGAATGCTAGTCATATGTGTGGCGGAGCATGATAATCACCGCACAATCGATCTCGATGAGCGCGGCCGTGAACTTGCGCGCTTTCAAAGTTTCATCAATCCTCGCGGGCCAATCCCGCCCGAGGCTCGCGCCGTCCATCGTATCTCGAAAGAAGGCTGCCGCGTCGCACGCTCGTGGTTTGAGGCCGTATTACACATCCTAAACCGAAATGACCTTCCCGATCGTCCTCACGGTAGAATCGCGAAGGCCCGTGCGGGAAAACCGAGACCGTCCTTGACTTTTGGCCAGCTCACCACAATCAAGGCCCCCTTGGTTGGCACCTTGTCGAGATTGGCCATGACCTCGATCTGATAATGGCCGCTATTCAATAGATAGGTCTCGCTTTCCATTTTCTCGGTCGCATCCGCGTCCATCGATTCATGCCCGATCGCCGTGACCCCGCGCTCTTCGACGAGGAATTTGACAACCTCCAGCGACCAGCCCGGAAATGGCGTGCGCTTGAACCTTTCGGGGTCCGTCTCGAAGTCCTTGGACATGTCGGTTCTGAGCGCCGCGAAGGCGCCGCCCGGCACGCGGCCGTTTTGCCCCTCCCAGGCGCGGAGATCCGTAACCGAAAAGGCGTGGTTCGGGTCGTTGGCGAGATAGGGCGTCGCGTCGAAAACCACGAGTGGCAAAATCATCTCCTCGATCGGGATTTTGTCCATCGTAATCCCGTCTTGTGCAAAATGCGCGGGGGGATCGACATGGGTGCCATATTGCCCAACCATCTCGTAAAAAGTGGCGCGAAAGCCGTCCTTCTCGATCGTATAGGGGGTTCTGGTTTTGGGGTCGATGGCGGGGCTCATCCGCGCTTGCCCGAAGCCGGACCAGACCGGCGTGTCTGGGCCAAAGGCATGGGTGAGATCGACGAAAGTTTTTGACGCAATGACATGGTAGGCGTCGTCAAGCGAGGTCTGCGCCCGTGAAGGCAAGACCGAGAAGAGCGCAGCCAGAAACACGGCGGACGAAGCGCAAATCCATTTTGCCGCCGCGCTCATTCGCCAGGCGGATGAAAACCGGAAAGGGCGCACTCCAATGCAGCCATCGCGCGATAGCGTCATATCTGAAAGTGTCCGTGCGCCATGAGGCGCTTGCGGAAAAACCCTTTCAAGGATGGCGATCTCCGCGTCAAAATCAAGTGCAAAATCCCACGCTGCCCGCCGCACCGAGACACGGAAAGAGCTCGATCCGTGCTCCCGGTTGCGCAAATTGGGGCGAGCCACTAGAAGCGAGCCTTACCTCAACCGGGGTTTTGCATGCGTCCTTCCCATCGCGCCGCCGGCGAACTGCGGCCAGTTTCGCTCGAGCGCAATGTCGCGCGCTTTGCCGAAGGCTCCTGCCTCGTCAAATTCGGCGCCACCCATGTGCTGTGCGCGGCTTCGCTCGAAGACAAGCCGCCCCCCTGGCTGCGCGGTCAGGGACGCGGCTGGATCACCGCCGAATATGCCATGCTACCACGCTCAACACATACGCGCACGCGCCGCGAAGCGGCTTCCGGCAAACAATCGGGCCGCACGCATGAGATCCAGCGCTTGATCGGCCGCAGCCTGCGCGCCGTCACAAATCTTCAGGCGTTGGGCGAGCGTCAGATCACCCTCGACTGCGATGTGCTGCAAGCCGATGGCGGAACGCGCACCGCCGCGATCACCGGCGCTTGGGTCGCCCTGCACGATTGCCTCAAATGGATGCATGGCCGCTCGATCATCAAGGATCATCCCTTGCGCGATCATGTCGCCGCGGTCTCCTGCGGCATTGCCAATGGCGAAGCGGTGCTCGACCTCGATTACGAAGAGGATTCTTCTGCCGAAACCGATGCGAATTTCGTGATGACCGGCGCCGGATCACTCGTCGAGGTGCAGGCGACGGCGGAAGCGGCGGTATTCACCGATGCTCAGTTGCAAACCCTGCTGGCGCTCGCCAAATCGGGAATAGCAAAACTCGTGGAGCTGCAAAAAAGCGCGGTCGGCTGATGCGACGCCTGCTCGAAGGAAAGCTCGTCATTGCGACCCATAATATGGGAAAGCTCGCCGAGATTCGGGAACTCCTCGCACCTTACGGCGTGGTGGCGATCGCGGCCGTGGAACTCGGCCTGCCGGAGCCGGAGGAAACCGGCGCGGACTTTACCGCCAATGCCGTGATAAAAGCCCGCGCCGCCGCCAGTCGCGCAAATATTCCGGCGCTCGCCGACGATTCAGGCCTGTGCGTCGCGGCGCTCGATGGCGCTCCGGGCATAAATTCCGCGCGCTGGGCGGGAAACGCCCGCGATTTCGATGCCGCCATGATGAGGATCGAACAAGCGTTGCAGGAGGCAAACGCCCGCCCGCCGTTCAAAGCCCATTTTGTCAGCTCCCTCGCCCTCGCCTTTCCGGATGGAGAAACCCAAAGTTTTGAAGGCAAGGTAATTGGCGAACTTGTTTTCCCACCGCGCGGAAACCTCGGGTTCGGCTACGATCCGATTTTCTTGCCGCAAGGATTTTCGCGGACGTTTGGCGAAATGACGCGGCAAGAGAAACATGGGATTCCCGCCGATGGCTCGCCCGCCCTGTCGCATCGCGCCCGCGCCTTCCAGGCATTTGCCCGCGCCTGCCTCGCCAATCGCTAGTGCCGGACACCGGTTTGCCATCGCGAAAAGCCGCGCTATTGTGATATTAAGCTTAAGCTTCCATCGGTTTTGCCGTGCGGTCGCGAAAACCGTCGTTCCTGGCTTCCTCAATCGGGAAAATGATCCTATACACGGATGTCGTCTTTCGATAGACGTTTCTCGTTTTACGAAAGATTTTGCGGCACGTGACCACGCGGCCTTGATTTCTGGTGCTTTGCAAAATATTCTATTGCAATGCACCATGAACTGGGGTGGGGCATCGGAAAAAGTTATTATGTCAGAGGTCTGGAAGACGAAATATGGCCTCCGTCGGGTCCGTTTCGATCCGCCTACGCTCAAGGAAGCGATTGCCGCGGCGCGGGGGTTGACCGGCGAACGTCATCAGCAGGCCGAAATCGCCGCCGCGCTGATAAATCTGCCAGTGGAAGAAGTGCGTGCCGAGCTGTTGAAGATGGCGCCGCCCCGCAACAGCGGGCAAATTGTGACCAACGGCCGTGAAGGGACCGCAAGAACGGTGATCGTCGAACGCAAGCGTAGCCGTGTCCCGCGGCCGTGACAGGGGCCATCCGGCGTGGACGAGCCAAGAGGCTCAACCGCCGCACCAAATGATCGTCAAGGCCGCGGCGATGCCCTCGGAACATTGCTCCTAATGGCCCGATTCATTCAGAGTGACGGGTATAGGTGCTTCTGTATGATACGTGCTGCGGGTGGAATGAACCGCCAATCGGCCCACGCAAGCGGTTTTTTTTCGGATGCTCAATTGAGTCCGGGGATCAACGTGACACGTCGATAAAGCTCACAGACCCTTCATATATTCGACCAGCGCTTCACGATCGGCCTCCGATAGGCCGGCGTTGTTGTAATCGTGACCGGAATTGAGGTTTCCCTGGATCGGCTTTCCTTGATCGTCGAAAACCCGAAACAGGAAGCTGTTGTCAGCCGATTGCTCGGTCTTGAAACCAACTTTCACAGGATCGAATTCCCGCGTCCCAACATAAAAGCTCTTTGGCCGCTCGCTTGGCGGCAGCAGCAAGTCATAGAGCGTTGGAACCGAGCCATTGTGCAGATATGGCGCAGTCGCCCAAATACCGGTCAGCGGGCGGAATTTGTAGCCAAGGATTGGACTGTCGTCAGCGAGACAACGCTTCAGCTGCGCGATCTTGTCTGGATCAACGGTGGCGGGCACAATCTCGGGCACCAGATTATTCAAGTTAATCTGCTGGTCGAAAACCTTTGGCGGCATCGACCTACGATTAAATATTTCCTTAGCAACCGTCTCGGTGACGAGGTCTTTGTATTTTCCAAGGTAACCGACGATGGAGCCTACGGCAGCCGTTGCATACATATCAAACTCAGGCGCGGTGGATCCAAGCAATCTCAGTTTTTTCAGCGGCGGTAAGGCGATATAGCCTCGCGGCGCTCCGATCATAGTTCCCGTTCGCGCGCTGTCTGCATAGGCATTGCAGGCCATCCACGGATCCGTTCCGATGCGCTCGGATCCTTTCAGTAAAGTCGTGCCGACATCGACATGTGTCGTGAGGTCCTCGCGATCGAGATGTGAGTGACATTTTGCACAACGCTCGGCGAACAGCCGTTTTCCCGCCAAGCGCTTGGTTTCATCAATTGCGGGAAACACGCTGGGCCAGGCTGGCGGTTTGAGCCGTTCCTCCAGCTTTTCCAACTGATCGAGCCTTGCAATATCGACGCTCGATTTGTATCCCGGTTGAAGCAACGCCAAGGGATAGGGTTCGATCTGGATATCGTCGAAAAAGCCGAGCACTTCGCCGGTATTGCGGACCAAGGCACCGAGGTCGACGCCGCCCACAACCGGCCCATTGGGCGCCGATGCATTCCATTGAACCGCGTTGAATTGATGAATGTTCCACAAAAAAGGAAAACTGACCGGAGCGTCGGGAACATGAAAGATTTGCCCGGGCGCGTTTGCGCGCATCGCTATCATATTGAAGGCATAGCCAAGGGCGTCGAGGCGCCCAAACCCGTACCGCAGCGGCGTCGCATTGGACGCTGCAACTCTCGTCCGCGCGTCGGCGAGCTTAGCCAATTCGCCGCGTAATTTGTCCGAATCCTGGCCATCGTCGCCGAGAACTTGCTTCGCGAAGCGTGCGAACTTTTGGTCGTCGAGCCATGTCTGATCGAGCGCTTTGTCGAGCGCCGTCGAGAAAGACTGATAATCGGTGAGTGATTGCGCGCCCTCGACGCGCAGCCGCTTGCCGTTATAGGTGAGTTCGTTCGAATGGCAGGCGGAACAGGTCAACCCTACCCATGGCTCTTTCGAAGATTGCCCCTCTTTCCAACGCAGCTTGGTGACGGACAGCTGGGAATCGTCTTGAGCATCGATCACAAAGCCGAGGGGTAAATCCGATGCGCCCGGACCGGGAAGATAGCGGAACCCGGCCATATATTCGGGCGCCAGAAAGGGTTTTTCGGAATCTGGCCGCTCAAGCGCCCGCAGCCAGCTCAATGGCAAAAGCCGCATTCCCTGGTTTGTCGTATACCATGCCGTTTTGTCGGCGGGGCTCCAGCCTTGTTCAACATTGACGATTTCATCGCTCATCGACGGGAATACCGGCGCGAGGAAGCCTGTGAGCAGTGACGCAAGGAATAAGCTTTGTTTCCTCATCTTGGTCCTCCCCTATGGCGCTTTACAAACGTTCGCAGTATGATGCTTCGAATGATTTTTGTCATCAACAAACTATGACGCACCAAAAAGCCTGCATGAGTCATCGCCTCCGGCGTCAGCACCCACGAGGCACATTTGGACGGCCCCATGCTCACAAGATTGTTGGGCAGCGGCTTGAGCAGATCGCAAACGATCTCCGGCCCTATCGCGCGGCGCATATGGCCGCTATTGTGCGTATCAAATCGCATCAGTGGCCGGCCGCAACCACTCTGTTGATGCGACTGGCGCGCCCTCTCGGCCCGGAGGCAAGGAGCGCGGCCGGAACAGAATATCGAGGAAAAATTAACCACGGCGCGCGGCACGCATCTTTGGTCGCCGCAACACAAGCAATACAATTCATAAACCTTACTAGAACTTTGCGATTTACATGAGACTTGCGAAGTGAGAGTCCTTCCGGGACTGGCCTCGCCAGCCTCCCAAAGGAGCCTGTCATGCGGGCTATCCTCGGTGCTTGCGCTTTGTGTTGCGGCATTTTCTCCGTGCCGGACGCCGATGCATCCGTGCGGATCAATATCGACCTTAGCTCGCAGACCATGCATGTGCGCTCGGAGAGCGGCAGCTATGACTGGCGGGTTTCCACGGCACGTTCAGGCTACCGGACGCCGCGCGGGACTTATCGGCCCTATCAGTTGCTGCGGATGCATTATTCGCACAAATATCATATGTCGCCGATGCCCTATTCCATCTTTTTCGCCGGCGGCTATGCGATCCATGGCACTTATGAGACGGCTTCGCTCGGCCGGCCAGCCTCGCACGGCTGCATTCGTCTCGCGCGAGGCAATGCCGCGCTCCTTTTCCACATGGTGCAAATGGAAGGCGCCGAGATCACCATATCGGGCGTGCCGCCACGCTCGAGCTATTATGCCTGGCTCCCCAGGCGGTGGCGGGGCACCGGCATGGCCTACGCCTTATGGCGCCGGAAGCCTCACAGCGCTCTAGCCTACGCGCCCACGCGGCGTGCGCCGGCTGCGGTGCGGACCTGGCAGGTCAATCCTATCGTCAGGTCGTTGCCGCAATGGCCAGCATGGCCGTGAGCTTCCCAATCCCGATTTGTAGCTAAGGCAAAAAGCGGGCGGCACCTGCGTTCCCGCCTTGCGCGAAATGCGCCGTGAAGTGGCGCAAAAACGGCGCCTGTTTTGTGATCGTGTAGGGCGGGATCGCATCGCGCTGCCGCCAGACGAGATCAAGCACTTCGATGACGTAGTCGAAATGACTTTGGGTATAGACGCGGCGCGGAAACGCGAGCCGGACTAATTCGCGCGATGCCGGGATTTCATCCTTCCTGCCGGGAAGCGGGCGGCCAAACATCACGCTGCCGAGTTCCACGGCGCGAATGCCGCCTTCGAGATAAAGCGCATTGACCAGCCCGATGCCGGGATAATCGCACGGCTTCAAATGCGGGCAGAACGCCGCCGCGTCGATGAAAACGGCGTGGCCGCCGGCCGGGCGCACGATCGGAATCTCGCGCTTGACGAGGCGGCTCGCCATATATTCCACGGTCGCGTGGCGGTAGCGCTGATAGTCATATTCCAATGCCTCCTTGAGTCCGACGGCAATCGCCTCCAGATCACGTCCCGCAAGCCCGCCATAGGTCGGGAAGCCTTCCGTGAGGATAAGCAGGTTGCGGAAATCCGCGGCCCACTCCTCATCGTTGCAGCCAAAAAAACCCCCGATATTCGCCAAACCGTCCTTCTTGGCGCTCATCGTCGTGGCGTCGGCGAGCGAAAACATCTCCTTGGCGATCTCGATCAGGCTTCGGTCCGAAAAACCCGGCTCGTATTCCTTGATAAAATAGGAATTTTCGGCAAAGCGGCAGGAGTCGATGACCAAGGGAATGTGATTTTTCTTAAGTATTTCCTTGACCGTTTTAATATTTTCCATTGACACGGGCTGTCCGCCGCCAGCGTTGTCGGTCACCGTAATCATGCAGAAGGGAATATGTGCCACACCTTTGGACTCGACGATATGTGCGAGCTTACGGGTATCCATATTCCCCTTGAACCGCGTTTCGGAATAAATATCCTGACCCTCCGGCGTCAGCAAATCCAATGCCTGCGCACCAACATATTCGATATTGGCGCGGGTGGTATCGAAATGACTGTTGTTAGGGACGATGTCTCCGGGCTTCAGCCGTGTGGCGGCGAGAATGCGTTCGGCCGCCCGGCCCTGATGGACCGGGAAAATATGCTTAAAACCAGTGATCTCGCGCACCGTGTTTTCGAAGCGATGCCAGGAGGTGCTTCCCGCGTAGGTTTCATCTCCGAGCATCAGGCTAGCCCATTGCCGCGCCGACATCGCGCCGGTGCCACTGTCGGTTAATAGATCGATTGTGATAGCTTCTGCATCGAGCAAAAAAACATTGTTGTGCGCGGATGCCAGCCAGGCTTCGCGCTGGCTCCGGGTGGTGATCGGCAATGCTTCGGTCATCTTGACACGGAAGGGCTCGATGATCGTATGCATGGGACGGCTCCCTTCAGGCTCCGAAAAATAGGGACGATGCGCTTGGCTCGAAATCTCAGATGGGAGGGAAGCGGACAATTGTCCACGATGTTCCAGGCCGCGCGAAAAAGCTGCGCTGTTAACGAGACCCGCCGGTTGTGACCCGATCCGATCGAAACAGGAGATGATCATGGAGTGGATGATCTACGGCGCCAACGGCTACACGGGAGAATTGATCGCCCGCGAGGCCAAAAGACAAGGCGAAAGCCCTATTCTTGCTGGCAGAAGCGCGGCGAGGATCGTCGCATTGGCCAGCAAGCTAACGCTCACGTCGAAGGCTTTTCGCCTCGAAAGGCCGTTCGAAATCGCGGAGGCGCTGCGTGGCGTCCGCCTTGTGTTGAATTGCGCCGGGCCTTTCTCGCAAACCGCCGATGCCTTGATGCGGGAGTGTATCGCCGCCAAGGCACATTATTTGGATATAACAGGCGAAATCGACGTTCTCGAAGGCGCGCATCGCTTCGACGCCGCGGCCAAAGCGGCAGGCGTGGTGTTATGCCCGGGCGCCGGTTTCGACGTGGTACCGACCGACTGCGTAGCCTTGATGCTCAAAAAAGCATTACCTGAAGCGACTGAGCTCGCGCTCGGATTCGAGGTATCCGGCCGGCGGATGTCGGCGGGCACCGCCAAGACACTCGTCGAAGGATTGGGCAAGAGCGGCAAAATTCGCCGTGCCGGCCGCATCGTCGATTGTCCACTTGGCCGGGGCTTGCGCCGCATCGATTTTGGTCGCGGCGCAAAGCTGGCGATGCCCATTCCATGGGGCGATGTCGCCTCGGCTTTTTATACCACTGGCATTCCAAACATCACCGTTTTCACGCCAATTTCGCCGCTGTCGGCTTCTATCGCGCGATTGACCACTGCCTTCAGACCCGTCCTCCAGTCACCCCGGCTGCAAAATTGGCTCATCAGGAAGATCGAGAAAGATGTGAGAGGACCAGACGTTTCGACACGCAACGCGAATCCGAGCTTTGTGTGGGGCGAAGCAAAGGATGCCCGCGGCCGGAGCCACGCGATCCGCATGGTCACGCTGAACGGCTATTCCCTAACTGTTTTCAGCTCCTTGGCCCTCGCCCAACTGGTGATGTCCAATGCTTGTCCCCCTGGTTGCTGGACGCCAGCGGGACTCGCCGGCGAGAACTTCATTTTGAGTTTGCCCGGCACATCGAAGCTCGATTTGCCGCATCAAATTGCTAAAAGGGTGAGGTCGAGCAGAGCTGGACCTTCGGTTAATTGACGGCTAGCCCGCCGGCAACGCGATAAGGCGCAGGGTTTGTCTAATTCGTGCGGCTTCGGCTCGTGCCGATGGTTGATCGAGCATACTCCGTTACACACTGTTCGAGGTCCTTGAAATCGCGGTGCAACTGATCGAGAGCAAAACCAAGAGCAAAGAAGCGTTCTACCGCGTCGCCAGGCAAATCGCGCGTAAGCCCCTCGCGGCGAAGCGCGGCGATCTCCGCTTCGTAGCCGACAAAGTCAGTATCCAGAGCATCGAGCGGCGGCGGGTTACGCCGTTCGATGAGTGCCGCGCTGCTCCCACGCAAATAATCCGCCGCGGTCTTAGAGGCGCGACCAAGCGGAAGTTGAAGTCGTAGGAGCAATGGTTCAGAAAGCGGCACGACAGCAGCCCGTCCGATCATGACAAGGTCGTGGCGCAGCCTGAGTAGCGCGCGCAACAGCGATCCTATGTCGGGTTCCGAAGCAATGTAGGCCTTCCGCTCGCGCGTCGCCTCGGCCGCGATCGTGGTCAAACGCGTGAATGCCAGGCCAATGTTGTGCTGCCTCACCGTTCCATCCAGCCTTTGCGTGAATCCAGCCAGCAGCTCGGGCAAAACCCCCGCCATGAGATCGAGCATACGGGCGGCTGCTTCGATTGCTAGATTGTGAGCACGCGCTGGAAACACCAGCAACGAGACTGCGAGCCCAGTCGCGCCGCCGATCGCGACCTCAAGCACGCGATAGAGAGCCGAATCGACCGGGCCCGCATGGGCGACCGACGAACCCACAACCACGATAACCGCGGTGACAGGCGCCACCCGGAAGCTCGCGTTTATCGCAGCGAGCAGGGCGAGCGGCGCGACTGCAATCGCGAGAGCGATCAAAAGCGCAGATTCATTCGTAGGGGGAATAAGTACCGCGATTACACCGGCGTAAACCGCTCCACCGAGCGTGCCTATCAAATATTCAATCGTCGCCTTCAACGACCCACCAACGCTCATCTGCGTCACGACAACCGCCGTCAATACCGCCCACAGACCGCCGAAAGGAATGTTCAATGATTTCCCCAGGACAAAGCTTAGCAAGGCGGCGACCGTCACTCTCAAGCACAGCCGCAGTTGCAGCCTCTGGTCCCAAATTAGGATGCGGAGCCGTGTCCAAGCATTTGAGATACGAGTCATCCGGAGTTTCCCGATGCAACGGCATTAGCGTGAGCAGAGGAATTGTGGATGCGGCCAGACGTGAGCGGCGCATTGCGATAAACGGTTATCGGTTCGTGGGTTGAAAGCCCGCCTTATACACTGCGGGCGTGGATCCGTAACTGGGGCAGCTGAACAATTAGGGCGAGTAGCGTCGTCTCCGGCAGTGCCGGACTAAACAACGAGACCATCCTCATTGCTAAGCGCCAAACACGCTGGTATCGAGCCGAAGGTCCTCAACGCTATGCTCGGCACATCGAAGCTCGATTTGCCGCATCAAATTGCGTAAAGGGAGAGGTCGAGCAGAGCTGGACCCTAATAGGGAAGCCGGATGGTGGCCTCGGGCAACCGACATTGGAAGACGCCGCGCGATTCCGATCTCGGCCTCTATCGGATCGAGAACCGCGCAGGCTTGTCGATAAGCGTTCTCCCGAACGGCTGCATCTTCGCGATCGAGCACCGGCGCGAAGACGCGACGACGATGATCAATCAACTGCTTGGCTCACCGGTCGATGGAGGCATCGCCCGGCTATATCTGCGGATTGGTGGCGCGGCGCCCATCACCATCGTAGTATCCGGCCCTGGCGCCAAGGGCCAGTTCGGCGCTGCCAGAGACCATTTTGTTTGGGAAGGCGAGACGGGCGGACTCCGCCATCGCGTGACACTCGCGCCGCATCCGCGGGACGTCGCTTGGCTTTGGTGCCTGGAAGCGACGAATATTGGCGAAGCTGCCCGCACCATTGATGCGATTCTCATTCAGGACATCGGCCTCGGAGACCGTGGTTTTTTGATGAACAACGAGGCCTATGCCTCGCAATATATCGACCATCATATCGCCCGCCACCCGCGTTACGGGCCGGTCGTCATGAGCCGCCAGAACTTGTCGCAAGACGGGCGGAATCCGTGGGTTGTCCATGGCTGCCTCGACGGCGCGAGCGGCTTTGCGACCGACGGGATGCAGCTCTTCGGCCCGGCCTTTCGCGACCGCGAGGCGTTTTCCTTTGCGTTCGGCACGGGCCTGCCCAGCAAGCGCCTCCAGCATGAGCTTGCGTGTGTCGCGATCCAATCCGCGCCACTAACGCTGCCCCCCGGCGCGCGCGCGGCTTGGCGTTTCTTCGGCCTCTACGATTCCGATCATGCCGAGGCCTCGAGCGAGCGCGACCTCGCACGGATCGATGCGGTGGCATGGGATGACCGAGCTGCGTCTGGGATCGTCCTTGCGGCACCGGTCCGGACTCTGGTGCAGAATGCTCCGCCCGCCGTGGCCGACCCAATCGATTCAGACGGCCTCGCGCAACGCTACCCGGATCGGCTCCACGAGGAGCGGCTAAACGGAGAGTTCCTCTCCTTCTTCACACCCGAGCCGCCGCACAATCGCCATGTCGTGCTCAGGGACAAGGAGCGGCTCGTCACGCGCCGCCACGGCACCCTGCTGCGTTCCGGCCAAATGATGCTGCCCAATGAAGCAACTCTTTGCGCTACCTGCTGGATGCACGGTGTGTTCGCCGCCCAGCTGACGATCGGAAACACATCGTTTCACAAACTCTTTTCCGTCTCGCGCGATCCTTACAACATTACGCGCGCGAGCGGTTTGCGCGTGCTGATCGACGCCGGCGAAGGCTGGCGGCTGCTCACCGTTCCGTCGGTGTTCGAGATGGGCCTCTCCGACTGCCGCTGGATCTATCTTCTCGGCGGCCGCACGATCACCGTGCGCGCCATCGCCTCGGGCGATGACCCAGCAATGCAATGGCGCGTCACCGTCGAGGGCGAGCCCTGCCGGTTCCTCGTCTTCGGGCATGTGGTGTTGGGCGAGCGCGAGTTCGATTGCGACGGTCTTATCGAGGTTGACCGATTATCCAAACGCTTTTCATTCCGGCCCGACCCGAACTGGCTTTGGGGCCAGCGCTACCCTAATGCGGTCTATCATCTTGTCAGCTGCACCCCCGACGCCTTCGAAGCGATTGGCGGTGACGAATTGCTCTACGCCGATGGGCAGCCTCGCTGCGGAGCTTACCTCGTCCTCCGCACGGGGCAGGTGCGCGAGCTCAGTTTCGCGGTTGTTGGTTCGATGACCGACGCCGAGGCCGCGCGACGACTTGCCGAGAAATATCAGCGTGGCGTCGAAGACGCGACCCTGCTTCTGCCCGCGCGGCGCTTCTGGGGACAACTCACCCGCAACCTCCACGTTACGGGTGATGAAGGCGCCGCTCTCGATACGCTGTTCCCGTGGCTCGCCCATAACGCGATGATTCATCTGACCGTGCCGCATGGACTTGAGCAATATACCGGCGCCGCCTGGGGAACCCGCGATGTCTGCCAGGGGCCGGTCGAGTTCCTTCTTGCGCTGGAACATGACGACCAGGTCAAGGAGATCCTGCGCATCCTCTTCGCGCAGCAATACGAGGCGCGGGGCGACTGGCCGCAATGGTTCATGTTAGCGCCCTATTCGATCATCCAGGATAAGGTCAGCCACGGGGACGTCATCGTTTGGCCGCTCAAGGCGCTCAACGACTACATCGAGGCCACGAATGACTTAGGGTTCCTCGCCGAGCCGGTCGCATGGCGGCGCGAGGACCCGCTTGAGCTGACGCCACATAAGGATAGCGTCGCCGCCCATGTCGAAAAATTACTTGCGACCGTGCGCGAGCGCTTCATTCCCGGCACGCATCTCATCCGATATGGCCACGGCGACTGGAACGATTCGCTCCAGCCCGTCGATTCCAAGATGCACGACTGGATGGTCAGCAGCTGGACGGTCGCGCTTCTGTTCGAACAGCTCAACCGCTACGCCGAAGTGCTGCGCCGGGCCGGTCGAGCCGGCGAGGCTGAGGCCCTGAGCCAACTTGCAAGCGAGATGCGCCTCGACTTCGATCGCTTTCTCCTGCGCGACGGCACGGTCGCGGGCTATGGCCTGTTCGAGCCGAATGGCGGACCGCCGGAGCTGCTGCTTCACCCGAGCGACACGCGTACTGGCCTCAGATATTCGCTGTTGCCGATGACCCAGAGCATCATCGGCGGGCTGTTCACACCGCAACAGGCCGAGCACCATCTCCGGCTTATCCGCGAGCATTTGCTTCTCCCCGATGGCGCCCGGCTGATCGACCGGCCGGCCGCCTATCGCGGCGGCCCGCAAATCATGTTCCAGCGTGCCGAATCGTCGTCTTTCTTCGGCCGCGAAATCGGTCTCATGTATGTTCACGCACATCTGCGCTACGCCGAGGCGATGGCGGTCCTTGGCGAAGCAGAAGCGTTCTGGGAGGCGCTCCAGCTTGCAAACCCGATCGCTGCGACGGACCGCCTAGCGCAAGCCCTGCCGCGACAGCGCAACGCCTATTTCAGCAGCAGCGACGCGGCGTTTCCCGACCGTTATGCCGCGGGCGCCGAATATGGGCAGGTCAAGGCAGGCACGGTCGGCGTCGAGGGCGGCTGGCGAATCTATTCCAGTGGCCCAGGCATCTATGCAAAGCTCATCATCGGCCATGTGCTTGGACACCAAAGGCGGTGGGGCAGGCGGACCACGCGGCCGTTACTGGGAAAGGCTCTTCAAGGCACGATGGTGGAAACGGACAGCGGCGGCGAAGGCGCCGGTTTGCCGCCCATTCCCGCCGACGCGCCTTCGGGCAAAAAATAGACCGGGGCGCCCGCCGATGCCGCACCGGTTTTGCCGCCTCAAGGTCACAACACGCAACGCTGTGTGATAAAATGTGAGCATTAGCCCACGCGTGGATCGCGGCTTGTGTTTGGCTGAATTTGGGCTTGAATTCGCGCGGGGTTCCAAGCCAAAGGAGGATTTTTTCTGCCGAATCAACAAAAAACGACAAAAAATGTCTATTGCCACCCCCAATTGGGGGATGCGCGCCGGCCCTTTCGTCGCCATTGTTCAGGTGCGGTTGGGCAGAACTGCCGGTCGCACCTTGTTTTGACGCGCGAAGCGGCTTGCCGGAAACTCGTGGTCGCCATCGCGGCGGATGGTTTTGAGGTGCTGGTAACTTATGCCTCAAGTTAAATTGAGCTAACGAAGCAATTTCCATGGTTCCCGCGCGTCCGCCAGCAGACGCGCGGGAATTTTTCATTTGAATGCCGCTAGCGCATTTCATCGTTGGAGGAATCGCAAGGGGATTCCAGCGGGGCTGGATTTGTGATTCGTCTTCCTCGTTGATTTGACGGCGGATTGCGAGGGGCAAGCGTGGTTCCCAGAACCTGTGGGAATATGTCATGGCGGCGGCGCATGCGGGGATTGGCGCTCTTGCTGCGGCCCCCGATCTTAAGCGTCGGCGTGTCCTATGTCAGCAAAGCCTTGCGGCCGCGGTAGAGGCGGGAGAGGCGAGCGCCCGTCCTTGGTGGACGCGCCACCCGCCCGATCAATGGCCACCTCCGTCTTGGCTGCCCTGTTGGATGCTCTGAAATATCTTTGGGTTGGGCGGTCCCTCCACATCAAGAAATCCGGCCGCGCCCTTCTGCAGCCGGCCCAGGCTGTGGTCGACGAGAATATAAGTTCCTGGGACTTGCGTCTTGAATTCGACCACCGTCGCTCCTCCCGCCGGGACCAGGGTCGATTGCACATTGCTTAAGGTCTCGGACGCCCCTTCCGGATGGACCTTGTCAAAAATCTCGCCGATGACGTGAAAGCTCGACACGGCGTTCGGTCCGGCATTCCCAAAGAAGATACGGACCGTCTCCCCGACCTTGGCCTTCAGCGTGCGCTCCTTGCTGAGCGACCCGGCGCTCCCGTTGAAAACCACGAAATCGGGTGTCTCGTGCACCATTTTGTCGACGGCGGCCTCGTGCACGCCGCCTTGGGTTGGATTTCCCTTGAGATAAATATCGCCTTCCATCACGTAGAATTCGCGGTCCACCTTCGGCCAGCCTCCCGGTGGCTCGACAACCATGAGACCGTACATCCCGTGCGAGAGGTGATAGGGGATCATCGGCGTCGCGCAGTGATAGATAAAGACGCCGGGATTCATGGCCTTGAATTGGAAGACGCTCGTTCTGCCTGGCGGGGTCTGGGTTACTTTGCCGCCGCCGCCGGGCCCGAGCACCCCATGCGAATCGATGCTATGGCTAACCGGGCTGTCGAGCGCGTTGTGCAACGCGAGCTTGACGGTATCGCCCTGGCTGACGCGGATCATTGGACCGGGCACGGTTCCGTTATAGGTCCAATAATGGAAACCGATTCCCTCGGCGAGCAGCCCGGTGACCGGTTTCGCTTCCAGCTCGATCTTAACTTTCGCCGGCTTTTTCCGGTTGACCGGCGGAGCAATCGCGGGCGCGGGCAGCCGCTGGAGGTTCGCGGGCAGATCGAGAACCTGAGCCTCATCCGCCACGGCAGCGGGAGACACGGTGGCTGCGGGGTTTTGCGCCTCCCGCGGCTCGGCGCAGGCGGCATGCCAAGGCACGCACAAAGCGGCCGGCAGCGCGGCCACTCGTGCGATTGGCATCAGCCGTTGGCGAAAGCTTTTGCCTAAATTCTTGCGCAGCATGCCTTTTCCTCCTGAAACGCGCCATTGGCGCTTTAATTAATTTCCGGCCAATTCGTCCGGACGGGCGCCGCCCGGAACTGGAGGGCCGCTCGACGGTCAACGACGATCAGCTTGCCCGTCATGCCCGCCTCGCGGTGGCCCGGCAGATCGCAAATGAATTCATATTTTCCGGGCTTCTCGAACACGGTATCCTTGCGGGCGATCTCGCCAGCCTTTGCTTGCAAGCGAAAACCCAAGGCCGGGACGAAAAGGCCGTGCTCCGTTTCGGCCCCGCTGTTGTCGAGAACCAGCGTGACCGCCCCCCCGGCATCGACCAAAACCGTTGCCGGAGAAAATCTGAATTCCGTGGAAACGATCCTGATTTCTGCGGGCTTGGTGTCATTCAGGAGCGCCGAAATCTGTTGTGCCTGCGCCCGAGCAGCAAACGAAATCGCAATTGCGACAATAACGATATTGAATGATACAGGGCGTAGCAATTCATTCCGGTCTACCATTTCTCCCTCCCGCGAATTACTTTCGAGGCAATGTCACCGGTCTTTCCCCCAATAGTGACGATTCCATTGCATCGTAAGTGGCCGAAGCGCGTCCGACGAATGTCCTATGCGCCGAGATAAGGAATATCGGATGTTGAGTAACATCCATTTTCTTTCGTGTCGGCCACCTATAGTTACTATTTACTGGCACAGTAGGGTCCCGGGCGCGCCCCCTGAATGGGGGGTGCCGATCTTAGTTCCGCCACACCAGTCAAGGCGAGTGGCCAGAGCCAGAAGCAAGCCGGTCGTCAGTAATGCCAGATTGGGTCGCTCGCTTTGAGAGAACCCAGGGGACAGCATCGACTGCTGCTCGAATCGGTGCTCTGCTCCGCTGCGGCGGATTCCCTTTGAAGACGAAGCGCCGGCGGGCCTCGTGATAGGCGGGAACGGGCCCGAAAAAATTGACTCGCATCCGCTCCAACTCCTTGGCGCGATAGTTCGCGAGGGGTTTGACGGACTCGTCGTCGAGACGCCTCTCGTGCTTCTTCCGAAGCATCAGGCGGAACTCGGGACCCCGGGCGAGCCGCCTCGCCCGCTCCCTCAGCTCGGCTTCAAACGCCTCGGCATCCTCGCCGAAGGCGTCGTCGAGCAATCCCATCTCCCGCGCCGCCCGCGTGCCAATCGGCTTGCACGACAGGGTCAGCTCCAGTGCCCGCCTCCGCCCCACCCGCCGTGGCAGCGTATAGGTCCAGTATTCCGATCCGTAGAGATCGCCCATGCTCCTGTAGTGGGGATTGAGGACGACCCCTGACCGCGCGTAGACGTGGTCCGCGGCGAGCGCCAGCATCGCGCCGCCGGCTCCGGCATTGCCGCGCAATCCAGCGATGACGAAATGCGACATGGTGTTGAGGATCTCGAAGATCAGATCGTCGATCGCTTTGATGTTCCGCCAGGATTCCGCGGCTGGATCGGCGCTCGCCTCGATCGCATTGAGATCGATGCCGTTCGACCAGAAATCGGCACCTCCAAGCAATACGATGACACGTGTCGGGCGCGAGCGGGCGTGGAGAAACGCATGGCGGAGTCGATAGCACTGGGACGTGCTCATCGCCCCATTGTAGAAATCGAACGAGAGATAGCCAACCTGGTCCTCCTCGGTATAGACGATCTCGCGGAAGGTGCGATGGTCGGTCGGCGCGTCAAGGGGCAGCCGCGCCTCTGGCACGCCGCGAAGTAGTGGGCCTAAGACTTGCGCCGCCGGCAGCTTGATTCCAGCGGCCGGGCACAGATCGGCAGCGCCGATACCCGATTGGGCGAGGCTGATCACCTCCTTTGCCTCGGCCTTGGCCTTCAGATGGGAAATCCAGACAGCGCCATCGATTGTGCCGATGCAGATCGCACCATCGCGCTGGGCTAGAACTTGGCCGGGCGGACCGTTTAGGCGCTCCTCCTCATGCGCCCCGTAGAGGAAGCACGTTTTGCCGAGCAACGTGCCGAGGACGCCAGGAGCGCTGTCCGCCGCGCGGATCTTCCGCACGATCATGGCCGTCTTGTCCCGCATCCAGTCGATGGCGCGGTCGGCCTGCCGCATCGGCGGGCGCAGATAGCCCCGCACATGGGACGACACATCGGACAGCTTCTGCGGCTGCCAGGAGCCGGACCGGAACTCACCCGTTTCGATTCGGGCGACCGCCTCGAGGACGCCGCGCAGGGCGGCCTCGGTGACCTGACCACGATAGAGGCTGCTCTTAGCGGGAGCATCGGCCTCCAGGGCGAACTCGTACGAGGCCCAGATCGGGCCCGCATCGAATTCGTCCGCCGCCTCGAGGATCGTCACGCCCCAGCTCTTCTCGTCGTTGGCGATGGCCCAGTCGAGCGAGGAGGGGCCCCGATCGCCCCTGATGCCGGGATGCACGATCAGGCAGAGGTGGCGCGACCAGATCTTCTCCGGAATGGCGATCTTCAGCATCGGCGCGATGATCAGATCCGGCATCTCGCGGGAGACAGCGGCGATCATTGTCTCGGCCGTCGCCGCGACGCAGACGCGGATTTCGTGGCTGAGCTCGCCGAGCTCAATCCACAGACGCTGGCTGAGGCTGTTGTGGGCCGACGTCAAAAAGAGAATTCGCATGGGATATCTCCTTGATTTTCGGCATGTCGACATGAACCGGAACTGGTATTCCTGCGAGCTGAGGCCGAGGACCTGTCGAAATGAGAGGCACAAAACCGCTCCCTCCGCGCCCTCTATTCAGAGGGTGCGCCGCCGCGAGTTCTATCGAGAATTTAGTTGAGCAGGGTTGATCGAAACCGCGCCCGGTAGTCGTGCGGACTGACAGCGAAAAGACGCTGAAAGGCGCGCCGCATGCGTTCGGCATTGCTGAAGCCGCATTCCTCGGCGATGGTCTCGACCGGCACGACGGTTTGTTCGAGTTTGCAGCGGGCGGCATCGGCGCGCGCCCGTTCCGTAAACTGTGCCGGCGTGTCTCCGGTTTCGCTGTGAAACAGCCGCGCGAAATTACGCGGGCTCATGGCCATGCGATCCGCCAAGGCGGCTACGCTGAGATCCTCCCCCGGGTGACCCAGGATCCAGGCTTGCAGTTCGCTGATGTCAAGTCGGCTCCTGACATCCGTCAATTTCATATAGGTGGTGAATTGGGATTGCCCCCCAGGGCGGTGGGGGAAAACCACCATCGTCCGGGCCACACCAAGTGTAATTTCGCGGCCGAGATCTTCTTCGACCAGGACAAGGGCCAGATCGATCCCGGAGGTGATCCCGCCTGAGGAGTAGATATTCCCGTCGCGAGCGAAAATGAGGCTCGAATCGACTTCAATCGAAGGATATGAAAGCGCGAGGGCCTCCGAAAACAGCCAGTGCGTCGTCACACGCCGGTGATGCAAGAGCCCAGCGGCCGCCAAGATGAACGCACCGGTACAAACCGATGCCACCCGCCGCGCCCGCGGCGCCATCGCACGCACCCATTCGACGACGGACGGATCCATGCTGGCCTGCTCGGCACCTATGCCACCCGCCACCACCAAAGTATCCAGACCGTCCCTTATGTCACCGTAACCGTGGGTCGCAACAAGCTCGATTCCACAGCTCGTGCGAACCGGTCCCGGGGCGGCGGCCAGGATATCGCATTGGTAACCGGGCTCGCTGGTTCTCCCGAATCGTGCCCGCCAGTAGTCCGCGTAGTGGAACGCGTCGCAGGGTCCGCATACATCGACGATATCGCAATCAGGGTAGATCAAGAATCCGATCCGGCGGGACCGGGTGATCTCTTGCGATGGTCGATCTTGGATTAGTTTGTTCATGGCACTATTGTCTTTCGTGATCTCATCCGTGACAAGGACAAAGATCCCTCGTTTTCGGCCAAGCGGCCCCGCGAGCGTGAAATCCACGAATGACCGCTCCTGGCGCCAAGCGGTCGTTGTGGCAATGCCAGCTTAACGCTCAAAGGCGGCGGCAAGCCGAAATTCAAACTGACCCGCGCCCCGGTTGGCCGCCCGCTACCGGCCGGCCGATGTGCTAAACTTTCCGCCATGAACCTGGCTCTCCGCAAACCCATGACCATGGCGATCCAGCGCTACGTCATCCGCGAATCGGACCGAATCGCCGCGACCGTCTTCGCCCGCGGCGGCCCGCGCATATGCCCTCCTTGCGCCGCACTTGCGGGCAATCGGCAACGAGAGGGAATTGGCGGGACTCCCCTTATCCCTTCACGGGAAGCTGTTCCGACGCGCGGAGCCAGCTCTAGCCGCCCGACTCATGGCCGCGTCCCGGCCGGCCTAATCCGTTGACAAAACGCGTCGCCAACAGGACACGCAGAGCCGGTGTTGAAACAAACCCGCTTCAATCCGTGGGGGTGCGTATCGCAAACTTTGCCATGCCGAGCCATTTTGATGACATTATCCTGGGACACGAGATATGGCTTCTTCGATGAAGACGCGCGGGCTCGCCCCTCTTTGCAACGCGACCGTTTCTCCGCGCGGTTACCAAGTTTCGCCCAATTTTCCGCCATTGGGTTCAAATAGTTCAGCGGAATTCTTTTCTTAAGGTACAGCTAGGTGCCAAATTATTGCATTGTTGGTTGTGGGCGACCGGGCCGAGATCGATGTGTCTGTTTTCGCTAAGAGTCCGGGTCCGAGGTTGGGGTTTCCGCTGTCCAGCGAGGGGGACGGCGCTATTTCTGTTTGCGAGTGCGATGCTTGCCGCTTGCACGACCCCCCCGCCGGTGGGAGCCAATGAGCCGCCGGACGCGGCGGACCGGATTCGCGCCGCCGACTTGCAGCCGCGGTTTCCGCAATCGCCTGCCGCCACCGCCGATACGGGATCGGGGGGGATTAGGCCCCAGCTATTTTACGGAAGCTCCGGCGGGCAAGCTGCGGGCCCAGGGGCTGCCGCGCCTGACGCTGCCCATGGCGCGGGCGCGGCCCCTGGCACGGGTACTAGCGATGGCGTCAATTTGAACTTCGAGGATAGCCCGGTGAGCGCCGTGGCGAAAGTCATCTTGGGCGACGTTCTCGGGGTGGGTTATTCGGTCGATCCGCGGGTGCAAGGCACCATCAGCCTTTCCTCGGGACGTCCGGTTCCGAAATCCGAGCTGTTGTTCGTCCTGGAGAGCGCCTTGCACACGAGCAATGCGGTATTGGTGCACGATGCCGGGGGCTACCATATCGTTCCGTCGGACGACGCCATCGGCAGCGGCCACGTCGATCGCGGCACTCCGGAGCCTGGTTACGGAATTTCGGTGGTTCCCTTGCAGCATGTATCGGTGCAAACGATCACGAAACTCTTGGAAAGCTTCGCGACAAAACCCGGTTCGATTCGGGCCGACCCAACCAAAAATCTGCTCATCGTCGTCGGCAGCGGAACTGAGCGCCGCACGGCCGTCGACACCATCCTCAGCTTCGACGAGGATTGGATGCGCGGTCAATCGGTCGGTATTTTCCCGGTCCATAACACGCAGCCCGAGCCGTTGGTCGCCGAGCTCGAGAAAATTCTGGACTCTGGCGACGACGGCCTCAGCGCCCATATGGTCAAGCTGCAGCCCGTGAGCCGCTTGAACGCCGTCCTCGTTGTCGCGCGCAAGCCCGAATTGCTGCGCGCCGCTGCGAAATGGATCAGCCGTCTTGATAATTCGGCGGTGGCGAGCACTGGCGTCAAGGTCTATAAGGTCCGCTACGGCGATTGCGTCAAGATCGCGAAGCTGCTCACCGCTTTGTTCATCGGCGGCACCCCGAGCACGCTCGAATCGCCGACCAACCAAATCGCGCCCGGCGGGGGGGCGACGGCTTTATCCGCCGGATATGGGGGCGCCGGCGGCGGCGGAGGTCTGGGTGGCGGCGGCGGTTTTGGCGGGGGTGCAGGTGGCGGCGGCGGTATAGGCGGTGGCGGCGGTCTAGGCGGTGGCGGAGGCCTGGGCGGCGGCGGAGGCTTAGGCGGGGGCGGGGGCGGAGGCGGAGGCTTAGGCGGCGGCGGCGGATTAGGCGGCGGCGGTCAATCCCAATCGCAAGGGCCGTTTGGAGCTTTAGGGGGCCGGGGCGCCGAAGGCGCGGGGACGCCAGAGTCGCGCGCCGCGGAGTCCGAGGCGGCTGGCTTTGCCGGAGGTTTCGGCGGCGGCGCAGGCAAAGAGCGCGCGCTTTTGCCAGGGGTCCGGATCCTGCCGGATGTTACGAACAATACGGTCGTGGTCTATGCCAACGCGGAAAATTACCGCATCATCGAAAGAGCGCTCGATCAGCTTGACCGGCCGCAAGCACAGGTGGCCATAGATGTGACCGTTGCCGAAGTCGATCTCAACAACAATCTTAATTACGGCGTTCAGTTCTTTCTGGGCAACCAGTCGAGATGGGGAACAATCAGCAACTCCACCGGCGGCTTGACCACAGCCGGACTCTTGAGCCCGCCGGCGTCACCCGGCTTCAATCTTCTGATTGGCACGCAAATTACCCCGCATGTCATCATCAGTGCCTTGAACCAATACACAACTACAAAAACCCTCGCAAATCCGTCGCTCGTGGTGCTCGACAATCAGGTGGCGGCCCTTCAAGTGGGCGACACGGTGCCGGTAACGACAGGCAGCGCGAATATATTGAACTCGGCCACTACCACCTCGAATACAGTCTTCAATTCCATCACCTACCAGAATACGGGCATTGTTTTGAGCTTTCGGCCACACGTCCATGCCAATGGCAATGTCAGTCTCGAGATCGACCAGGAAATCAGCGCGTGCAAGAATTGCCAAAACGTTAATCTCACGCCGTCGTTCACGGACCGCCACGTCAAGAGCTCGATCATGGTTCCAGACGGCCAGACCGTCCTGCTCGCGGGCCTCATCCAGGAGGAGCAGGACAAGGCGCGAAACGGGATTCCTGGTCTCGATCAAATTCCTATCCTCGGCGAAGCCTTCGCCCACAGCAACAACTCCACGATCGATCGCAAGGAGCTCATTATCTTCATCCGGCCGCAGATCATTCGCGACGCGGTGGATGCCTCGGTCGTTGCCGAGGAACTCCGTTCCAAGATTAGGGGCGATAAAACTGGTACACTCCACCCGCCGGGCGCCGTGACCCCATACCCGCTCGGGCTGGTGCAATGAGTTCAACCCCGCTTTGCCGCGCTGGATTGAAAACGGCCTTGACCGGAGACGAGATTGACTTGGATTTGGCGGGGAGTGGGAAGGCGAACCCGGCGCGGAATGGGCCGGTCGAATGCGCCGCATTCGCCGCCCTCGCTTGCTCCATCGTGATCGCGAGCCTTGTTGCCGCGCCTGGCACAGCGGGTCTCTTTGGCGGCGCTCTGGGGATTCTCATGCTGGCGATCGCGGTGGCCGATGCTCGCGCGTTCATTATCCCCGACAAGCTGACCTTCGCCGCTTTCGGGCTCGCCTTGACGAACGCGGCGAGCGAGGGTTTGCAAGGCTTTTCGGAAAACATCGCGGTTGCCGCGTTGCGTGGATTTGCTCTGGCCGTTGCGTTTTTTGCTCTGCGGGAAATCTACTTGCGGCTGCGCCATCGGCATGGAATTGGCCTTGGCGACGTCAAGCTCGCCGCGGTCGCCGGGGCCTGGCTCGGCTGGACGCTCATTCCGGTTGCGATCGAAATCGCAGCGCTCACGGCGCTAATCTTTTACATCGCGAGCCAGCTCGTCCTGCGCCGGCCTTTATGCGCGGCCGCGAAATTGCCTTTCGGGCTTTTTTTCGCGCCGGCAATTTGGTTTTGCTGGCTGCTCAACGCGATGTTTCTCGAATCCTAAGGGAGCGGGTCCATGAGGATCAAAACCTTCGCGCAAGGCCGCGGCCCCGGCTGCATCCGCGGCCGGAAGGCGCGAAGGCCGCGCCGATGGCGCCTTTGGGCCATGCCCCAGGTGCTTGTATGCGTGGCGATATTCTCGAACCCCGCCGCCGCGGACCGGTTGCGCGACGGGATGCGGGCGTTCGCGGCCCACGATTACGTGGTGGCGGCCCGGATCTTTTCGGATCTCGCCCCGCACGGCGATGCAAGGGCGCAAACCTATCTCGGCTACATGTTCGCCCATGGCGTGGGTGTGCCGCAAAATTATATGGTGTCCGCCGGGTGGTACCGCTGCGCCAGTCAACAGGGGTTTCCAGCGGCGCAGTACATGCTCGGGCTCATGTACGACAAGGGCCAAGGCGTTCCGCAGAACTACGTCATGGCCTATGCCTTGCTTGACCTCGCTGTCGCGGGGGCAGGTCCCGAGCGGGAGCGTTGGGTCCGGATACGCGATGCCGTCGCGTCGAAATTGAGCCTCATCGAGCGGGTCCGGGGGCAACAGCTGGCATTCGAAGGACCCCCGGGAGGGACCACCTGTTTGCCAATTGTCACGGGCCATTAGGCGGCCTTGCTCTTTGTGGCAAATTGCGCTGCATATGACGGCGCGCAATACTATATTGTGCCGGCCAGCGTGCTTGCTTAGCAGGTTGAAGCAAATCTGGTTCGTTCGGCAGGGGCGCTGGCTTGGCGTCTTGCCGATTCCATCGCCGGCGCGTTGGTCGTCGAAATGCCGGCGCTGGCGGTCGCCGTCTGACACGCGGGAGATGGCCCCATGAGATATGTCGTCTGTCCTGGCCTTGGCCGCGAAGTCTCGGCCCTGGGCTTTGGTTGTGCCTCGCTTGGATCGCGGGTTTCCGAGGCGCAAGGGTTACGGGCGCTCGGTGTTGCGTTCGAACGCGGGGTGACCTGGTACGACGTCGCGCCTCCCTATGGCGATGGAGAGGCAGAGGGAATATTGGGAAAATTCCTGGCCGGCCGCAGGGATCGGGTGGCAATCTGTACCAGATTCGGTATTCCCCACCCGGTTCTCTCGCCGGCGATGCGCTTTGCAAGGCCTTGGGCGCGGGCAATGGCGCGGGCGTTTCCGCAATTGCGTGGCGGCATGGCGAAGGCGCGGGAGGCCGGGAGCCGCGACCGGTTGCGGGCGGAACAGATCGAAAGCTCGGTCGAGGAAAGCTTACGACGCCTGCGAACCGATTACATCGATGTGCTGGTTCTACATGAGCCGGCGCCTCGGGATTGCGCCAGCGGCGCCATATTGCGCGAATTGCGCAGGGTGATCGAGAAAGGCTACGTGCGTTGCGTCGCGATCGCCGGAGCGCCGGAGGCGATCGTTGCCGGAGCACGCGCTTCGGAGCTATATAAAATCGCTCAGCTTCCCGATGATCCTTTCGTGCATACGGTGGCGGGCGTGAAAGGCGCGCTCGCCGGGGACGCATCGCTTTTTTTCGTCACTTACGGCGTGTTCGGCGTCCACGAACGCTTGTCGCACCTCCTGGTTGGCGGCGGCGGCCGTCTCGGGGCGCTCGCTTCCCAGCTCGGATACGGTCCTCCTTTCATGGCGAGTGAAATGATTTTGGATTACGCTTTCGCATCCAATCCGGAAGGCGTTGTTCTCGCTTCCATGTTCACCCATGCCCATATCGAAATGAACTGCGCAAGGGCCTCGCGACCGCCGCGGAAAGATATCGGCCCGTTCATGCAAAAATTCGTCGTCGCGGAGAGCACGTGACAGTTTTTTGAGTGGCGATCCGAGAGGCTGAAACCGATCTTGGCAAAAAGTTCCACTGCGAACATCCTTCCCCCCTCGACGCCGGTCAGCGGTATCGCGACGGCCGAGCAGAACCGGTACTCCTTTGCGCAGCGTTCAAAGCGCGGCGCCAAGCCGGTTCAGTGCTACACTTTGCCGCCGCGATTTTTAGCCGCGACCGCTATTCATGCAGAACCTCATAGCCGGTCAGGCTGCCAAGCGTGAGGCGCGGAGACCGCGCCTCACGGACCTGGCGGGAACCATCATTTGACGGTGATGGTCCCCGTCATGGTCTTGTGATATATACAGTGATACTTGATGGTGCCGGGTGTGTTGAATATCTGGGTCGGAGTGACGGGCGGATCGAAGTCAGGGACGTTATTAAAGCCGTTGTCCCCTACCAAGTTATGGGTGCCCGCCGCCGGCACCCATTGGATCGTATCACCTGCGCTTATTTTCACGTCCGCAGGGAAAAACTTGAAACCCCCTGCGTTACGAATGTCGACTTTTACTGTTTCGGCAGCCGACACAGGCTGCTGCTGCCAGAGCAAGAGGCCTGTTGCTGCCAGGCCGCCAAGGCATATCGAACGAACCAACTGTTTGCGCATGACCACTCTCCCTTGCTGAATGCTCGCTGAACTGCTTTGTAACGATCAATGTCTGTGGCAGATGTGCCCCACACCTCATGGGGCCCCCCACACCTCGATTGGCGCCATCAGTCCTTTGTCCTCGTGTTTGAGGATGTGACAGTGGTATACGAACCGCCCGATCTGCTGCGCGGCATCGAAGCTCATGATCACATACACCCTGCCATCCGGCATTGGCATTGTGTCGTGCCAGACAGCCTTCGGATTTGGGCTATCCTCGTAATATTTGTAATCCGGATGGGGACAGTCCGGTTGATCTTGGCATGTGTGTGATATGGCTGGCGGTCTTATGTTATGCTCCTCAAGGTCTTTGCTGGTTGCCAAGCGGAACTTTATCTGATGGATGTGAAAATTGTGCAGTTCGGACGTGGTGTTGCGCAGGACCCATAGTTGTTTATGACTTCCTTTGTGATCGAGATGAATGCAAACGTGTTTAACATGATTAACACCGGTGCCCTCCCAATCGAAGCTATGGTCCGGTTGCACATAGGCTTCGAAAGGTTCGTCAACAGTCGTACCTTCAGCAGGAACGAATTGTGATTCATTGAATGGCCCAGGGCCTTCCGGGGGGTGCACGATTTCGGTCTTGATTTTCCAATGTCCCTGCTCTGCTCCCTCCATGAACGTCACGCGCCGGTGTTCTCCTTTCGCCGGATCCAAATCGCGAACACACCCTTTAGGCAGCTCCTCCGCTCTTAGCCGTCGCGCGCCAACTAATTTAGACGGGCTTTCTGTAGGAGCGTTCAAGGCGAGTGCAATGCCGCTGATGGGTACAGACGGCTTTAATACGATCCGCGCGAGTTGGATTTCAGGCCAATGGTCGAATTGCGAATCCGTGTTGAGGGCCTTGGTACGCAGAACATAGACCTGCTCCTCACGCTTTTTGTCGTCATTGCGGACGTAGATTTCGGCGCGGGACGCCGACATCAACAGCAGATCTTTCACATCAAAGGCATTGACCGGGTTACCCGGCTGCGTGGGATCCACCGGGAATGCCGGTACGACGCCGTCCAAACTCAAAATAGTTAGGGGGAACGTCTCTCCAGTGCTCTCGTTGTACAGCTCCAGCCAGTAAGCTACATTGGCGCTGAGATTGCCGAGCCGAAGCAACAGATTCTTTCCGGCTTCGACGGTGATGGTCGGGAACCGCTGTCCATTCAGCGTAAACAGCCACGCGGACTTTTCATCGCGCTGACAGAAGCCCTGCCGAAGTCTTGGATTGAAATCCGGTTGTGAATTAGGTGTTTTCCATACCCCGCACTTCGTGTCCAAGGGTAAGTCGTCGCCGGGAAAGTCGCGTTGTTCGGGCGCCCAAACTGCTGTTTTAGGTTCCGTGTAATCTCCGGGCAACGCGCTGATGTCCGTAAGTGAAATATCCCGCAACAGGGCGTATCTAACAATGGTTCTTTCTTTAAGCTCCGCTGTACGCTTGATACACTCACCAGGGGGCTCACCTAATAGGCATTTTGCCTTTACGTTCGCGTTGTCCTCGCCGACCGAAAGTAGACCCGACAGGCCTCCCATGACCTGGTCTGACGATATTCCGTGCATATGCGAATGATACCAGTCGAGCCCGTAGGGATGAGCAATGAAGCCTTCGCCTTCCAAGACTCTCGCGTCAAGCATCCCCTCCCCTGGGATCGGGACGTTAAAGTCGAAGCTGTATGGTTTTCCCGCTACCTGATTCTTGAGTCTGACATAAATATTGTCGCCGGTACCTTTTCCAGCGTCAATACCCACCTCCTTCCGGGAATTGCGTGGCGTAACAATCCCACCGTGGAAGTAGTGGAGATTGGTAGGATTCTCGCCCGCCGCTCCAAGGGCCATGGTAAGACCGCCATTCGTCGCGCGAGGCTTGAGCAAGTTCTCTAGGGTCTGCACTCAATTTAACGAAGCGTTAAATGGCGCATGATTCAACCTCTTTGGAGGTGGAACATGCGGGAAGGTCTATTTTGGCTCGATGATTTGCAATGGTCCTCTATCAAGGGCGTCTT
>JBOHJQ010000036.1:0-31225 GCA_050728655.1 Methylocella sp. | reverse complement strand
GGACTCCGTCGATATGGACCGAGGTAATCGCCGCGCCTTGCAGCGACGACAATAGAATGCGGCGCAGCGAATTGCCGAGGGTTAGGCCAAAGCCGCGCTCGAGCGGTTCCGCCACGATCGTGGCCACCCGCGTTGGATCGTCGCCCGGGATCACTTCGAGCTTGCTTGGCTTGATAAGCTCCTGCCAGTTCTTCTGAATCACGACCGGACCTTTCCTTGATGCAAATCGCCTGACGCAACGGCGTCGAAAAGGCCTACCTAGACGCGCCGCCGCTTAGGCGGCCGGCAGCCGTTGTGCGGAATAGGCGTGACATCGCGGATCGAGGTCAACGTGAAGCCCGCGGCTTGCAGGGCGCGCAACGCCGATTCCCGGCCGGAACCCGGCCCCGAAACCTCGACATCGAGCGTCCGCATGCCGTGCTCGGCCGCCTTTTTGGCGCAGTCCTCGGCCGCCATCTGCGCCGCATAAGGCGTCGATTTGCGCGACCCCTTGAACCCCATGGTCCCCGCCGATGACCAGGAGATTGTGTTGCCCTGCGCGTCGCTGATCGTGATCATGGTATTATTAAATGTCGAATTGACGTGCGCGACGCCGGACGCAATGTTCTTGCGCTCGCGGCGGCGAACGCGGGTAGCCACTTTTGCCACTGTCTAGTTCCTTCAAACGCGCCCGTCATGCCAGGCGCTCGGGACCATCATCGATTCTTGGCGGCGACTGCTTGGCCAGTCACCTGGCGGCGAACGCCATGCGCAACCTCGCTTGAATTTACTTCTTCTTGCCGGCGATGGGCTTGGCCTTGCCTTTGCGAGTCCGCGCGTTGGTGTGGGTGCGCTGGCCGCGCACCGGCAATTGGCGCCGATGGCGAAGCCCACGGTAGCAGCCAAGATCCATCAGGCGCTTGATGTGAATCGCAACCTCGCGGCGAAGATCGCCCTCGACCATGTAATCGCGGTCGATCGCCTCGCGAATCTGCAAGACTTCCGCATCGGTCAACTCGGCGACGCGCCGCCCGGAGGGAATATTCACTCTTGCGCAAATTTCCCTTGCCTTGGTCGGGCCAATGCCGTGAATATATTGCAGCGAGATGATGACGCGCTTGTTGGTTGGAATATTGACTCCGGCGATACGAGCCAAGACCTAAATCTCCATGCCGGCCGCGCCGCGCGAACGCTTCGCGGCGGAAAAATTTGTCCCGCGTCCCGTGGAGGCCTGCCCTTGCGGGATAGCTGGCAAAGGCAACCCCTGGGCAACGGAACGGCCCCGCGAACCTCGTCTCAGGCAGGGAAAAAGCGTGCTTAGCCGATCACGCGGGCGGCGTCAACTGGCCGTTTCTCTCATTCCGGCTCCGGGAGGGAGGCGGGCGCCTTTTCGGCTTGTCAATTCGGTTCTCCTCGGTTCGCAGGTGGGACTCGCCCAACGTTTCTTGCTTATGTCGACCAGTTTCTCGTTCCGGCCTTGTCCTCCCGCGATATCTGGTGGAAACTCTCCGCCCGCCAGGGGCGTTTGGCATGCTTCGCTCGGCTCCCTTCAAGGCGCCGGCGTTCGCAAAGCCAGCTCGGCCGCCGGGCGGCTCGCTCCCGTGCCCTTCGCGCAAAAGCACGTTGCCCAAAACGGCCCGCCGAACCGTCGATGCTGTGTGGGCTGCCATCGGCTCAGCTCGCGATGACTTCCCTCCAAACGAATGCTTCAATCATTTCCAAACTGCCGGATATGGTTCTATCTAATCGGGAACGCTCAAATATAGGGGCGAACTTCTCGCCTGTTGACGCTCATGCTAATGTTGGTGGGATGAAAAAGCCAGCCCCCATCGAGAGCCTCAGCGAAGCGCAAGCGCGCCGCGAACATGCCCGCCTTGGAGAAGAAATCGCCGCCCATGACCGGCGTTACTACACCGAGGACGCGCCAACGGTGTCGGACGCCGATTACGACGTGCTGCGGCGGCGTTATGAAGCGATCGAAGCCGCCTTTCCGGAATTCGCAACGCCCGACTCTCTCACCAAAAAGGTTGGCGCCGCGCCTTCGGAGAAATTCGCGAAGGTGCGCCACCGCGTGCCGATGCTCTCGCTCGGCAATATTTTCAGTGACGGCGAAGTCGCGGATTTTGTTGCGCGCGTGCGCCGGTTCCTCGGGCTTGGCCCCGAGGCGCCGCTCGCCATCACGGCGGAACCAAAGATCGACGGACTCTCATGCTCGCTGCGCTATGTCAAAGGTGAGCTCGTGGAAGCGGCCACGCGCGGCGACGGCTTTGAGGGCGAAGACGTCACCGCCAACGTGCGCACGATCGGTGAAATTCCAAAGGGCCTCGCTGGCGTGGCGCCGGAAATTCTCGAGGTGCGCGGCGAAGTCTATATGACGCACATGGATTTCGCCGCATTGAACGCGCGGCAGACGGCAGCGGGTAAGACGCTCTTTGCCAATCCGCGCAATGCGGCGGCGGGTTCGCTGCGCCAGCTCGATCCCGCCATCACCGCCGGGCGGCCTCTGCATTTCTTCGCCTACGCCTGGGGCGAGGTGAGTGCTTTGCCCGCCTCGACGCAAATGGACATGATCGCGGCGTTCAAGGATTTCGCGCTGCCCATCAATCCGCTTATGGTGCTCTGCCATTCGGCGGACGGCCTCATCGCGCATTACCGGCAAATAGAACAGATGCGGGCTTCGCTCGGCTACGATATCGACGGCGTGGTCTATAAGGTCGATAGCCTCGCGCTGCAAAACCGCCTGGGCTTTGTGTCGCGGTCACCGCGCTGGGCGGCGGCACATAAATTTCCCGCTGAAAAGGCGACAACAATTTTGCGCGCCATCGACATTCGGGTTGGGCGCACCGGCGCCCTGACCCCGACCGCGCGGCTCGATCCGGTGACCGTCGGCGGCGTCGTCGTCGCAAATGCGACGCTGCATAACGAGGACGAGATCGCCCGCAAGGATGTTCGCATCGGCGACACCGTGACGGTCCAGCGCGCGGGCGACGTTATCCCGCAGGTTCTGGGACCTATCCTGGACAAGCGGCCCAAGGACTCGAAGCCTTACGAGTTTCCCCAAAAATGCCCGGTCTGCGGCTCGGCGGCGGTGCGCGAGATCGATCCAAAAACCGGCGCCGCCGATGTCGTGCGCCGCTGCACCGGCGGCCTTGTCTGCACGGCACAGCTGGTCGAACGCCTAAAACATTTCGTCTCCCGTAACGCGTTCGATATCGAGGGTTTTGGCGAGAAGCAGATCGAGCAATTTTTCCGCGATGGTTTGATCAAGACGCCCGCCGATATCTTTACGCTTGAAGCGCGTGACGTACGCGGTTTGAAAAAACTGAAGGACCGCGAAGGTTTTGGCGAGACTTCGGTACGAAACCTTTTTGAGGCGATCGAGGCGCGCCGCACGCTCCCGCTCAATCGCTTTATCTTCGCGCTTGGCATTAGGCATGTGGGCGAGACCAACGCGCGGCGCCTCGCCCGCTATTTCGGGTCCTTCGAGACGCTTCGCGCGGCAGCAAAGGCGGCATCGGAAGGGTCCGAGGCCCGCGCGGAGATCAACAATATTGAAGGTCTTGGCGAAGTGGTGGCGGAAGCCATCGCCGATTTTTTTGCCGAGAAGCACAATGAAGACGTTCTCGACGCCCTGCTCGTGCATGTGACGCCGCTGCCGATGGAGGCCGTTGCTTCGAAAAGCCCGGTCGCGGGCAAGACGATTGTCTTTACCGGCTCGCTCGAACGGATGACCCGCGACGAGGCCAAGGCGATGGCCGAGCGGCTCGGCGCGAAGGTCGCGGCTTCGGTCTCAAAAAAAACCGATCTCGTCGTGGCCGGGTCCGGCGCTGGTTCAAAACTGGCGAAGGCAGCCGAGCTTGGCATTGCAACGACGAGCGAGGAGGATTGGCTGAGACTGACGCGGCAGGAGGCTTAAGGCAAGTCTCGGCGCGCATTTCAAAAGCTGCCCCGTCATCCGCAGCAGCAGGCGACGCCTGCGCCTCGAAGGGTGAAGCGGATCAATACATTGCGCGAATGGCGGTTGCGAAAAAATGTGCTACATACTTATGCATGAAATCCGTCACGACGGGCATGAGCTGTGACTCTGGAGGCAAACCGTTTTCTCGCCAAGAGTGCAAGCTTCTCGAACACGCAGTGACGATGCTTAGCGTCAGCCTCAACGAGGACGCTGGTCGCACCTCACGGCGGATTGGCTTCGACCGCCGCCGACCTGGCGGCGAGCGCCGGCATCGCTTGCCACGAGGTTTTGGCGAGACCATGCTCGGTCTTGTGCCAATGATAGGGCCGCAAAATAAGATCGCAGAGCGCCAACCAGGCCGCGGCCGAGGTCAGCAGATAATACAAAGGGAGCAGCGGCACGAAAGGCCAAAGACCGAGCAGCTTGCGCCGCTTCATGCCGAGCAACGCGAGCCATAGGATCGACGCGGTTCCGAAAAGCCCAGCCGACATCCAAAGCACGACCTCGATAAGTTCAAAGGCCGAGGCGGGCGACGGGAGGCCGGCAAATAAGTCATGCACCATGAGCGCGGTGAAGAATGGCCAGAGCGGCGGCGCGATCACCAAGCTAGTC
The DNA here is from genome assembly GCA_050728655.1 of Methylocella sp. Lineage (GTDB taxonomy): Bacteria > Pseudomonadota > Alphaproteobacteria > Rhizobiales > Beijerinckiaceae > Methylocapsa. The sequence continues at coordinate 26,676 of JBOHJQ010000036.1, read as the reverse complement.
ATCGTCAGGGCGAGCGCCAGGCTGTTCGCGGCGCCAAGCTCCGCGACGAGGCGGCGGGGATCGCGGGTGAGCGTGATGAAGGTCTGCATCCAGCCTTTCGACCAGCGCCGCCGCTGCCTCAGCCACGCATCGATCCTCGCCGGCGCCTCTTCCCGCGTGCTCGACGGCAAAATACCGACGCCGTAGCCGAAACGCGCGAGGCGAAGGCCGAGATCGGCATCCTCGGTCACATTCCAGGCGTCCCAGCCGCAGACCTCGCGCAAAACCTCAGTGCGAAAATGATTGGACGAGCCGCCGAGAGGCAGCGGCAGGCCAAGCCCAGCGAGGCCTGGGTTCAGCACATCGAACAAAACCGCATATTCGATCGCGAACAACCGGGTCAGCCAGGAATCCTCGATATTGTCAATCGCGAGCCGCGCCTGAAGGCAGGCAAGCTCGCGTGGGGCGCGCAAAAACCGTTCCGCCGCCTCGCGCAATTGGCCCAAAGCTGGAGCGTCCTCGGCATCGAATATGACAAGGAGTTCGCCGCGCACCAGCGGCAAGGCGATGTTGAGCGCGCGGGGTTTGGTCCTTGGCCAACCGGCAGGGGCGACGACGATCTCGTAGGTGGCGGGCAGATGCAAGGCCTCGATCGCCCGCCGCGTCGCCGGATCGTCGTGCTCGATCACGAGCTTGATGTCGAGCTTGCCACGCGGATAGTCTATCATGGCGAGCGCGGCGGCGAGTTGCGGCACGACCCGCGCTTCCCGGTTCAGCGCGACGACGATCGAATAGACCGGCAGCCGGCTATCCTCGACGCGGGCGCGAAACGGCTCTTGCCTGCAAGCAGTGCTCGCCGCCCCGGCGAACAGACGAAGCCAGATCGAGGCCAGGAAAAAACAAGTCATCGATAATGACACGAGGGCGAGGGTAAATGCTGGCACTAGGCCGAATGCAAGGGCGGCGGCCGCGATGGCCATCATGGCAATGGCGCGCTGCCCCTGGCTTGAGCCGGCGTTCGCGGAAAGGCTCGGATCGAGGTTGGCGAGACCCAGGCTTGCCTCGCGCAAGATCGACGCGGTCGCGCCCGCGCGCACCAAGCGGGACATATGCGAAGGTGTCGTGATCGCCACGCACCCGCCCAAGCGCTCGCCGCCGCGTACCCTTGCCAACAGATGCGCGAGCAAGCGACCGCGCGGTGCGGCGAGCCACCCTGGGCCGGCATCGTCAGCGAGCGGCGCGAGGCCCGCATGGACCGCGTGCGGATAGCGCGTGCCGGCACCAAGCACGATCTCGCCGTCGATAAAGTCGGCGCCAAGGCGATGCGCGAGACACCGGTAAAAGAAACTCTCCCGGATCGTTCCGCTCGCAAGCAAGACGGCCTCCGGCGCGAGGCCTTGCCGGCGCGCCTCCGCGGCCGCGGGGAACAATACCGCCGGGCTCACACCATGAAGAGTAAGAAACGCAAGTTCGGCTGGCAAAGGGGCAGGCTGCCACTCCCGCGCCGCTCCTGGATGCCGGCGAACCGGCGCCTTCGGCAGCAAGCCGGTGAGGGACGGGGCTACAATTTTGCTAGATAAAGGACGCTTGGCCAATCCGGACGCTTTTATCAATTGATATTCGACAAAAATCCCGCCGGCGCAAATGCGTCTGTCCAAAAAAGCTCAAAGCGATAAAATTATGGGCCTATGGCGTGTGGCCCCTCGCGCGGCATTACCGGCGCAGTATCGCCGCTATTGGCGTAGCAGAGAATGCGCGCGGGCTGGTTTTCCTTGGCGTTTCGACACGCTGGGAACGAAAAAGGAAAGCAGGCCGAAGGCATAGCCGATTTGGAGCGTCGCGTTGAGCACGGCGAATTCGAGAAGCGGGCGCAGCAGGCCGTGCTCGACAACAGCGGATCTGACGAGAACCGCAATGAGGACGAGCGCGCACGCCGGGACGAGAATCCAAACCTTGAAAAACCGCCCGAGCACCGCACCCAGCAGGACGCTCCCGATTAATAGGATGGCCATGCGACGTCTCCTCAATGACGCGGCTATCTAGGCCGCGACAATTATTATTGTTATTTGATACAAATCAAATACCAAAAACATGACATTGTCAAGACGTGAGAGAGTCTGATTTATGGCCTAAATACGAGGATCGCGTGTAATCCCCAAGTTTTTGCCGCTGCGACGAGAGTAATCGCGCGAAGTAAACGCTTTACAACGCAATCCGGTTCAATTCGAGCGAACAAGCGTTATTTGCGAAGGAATGTGAGGTAGGCAGGCCTTCGCCCGCCGCGGAGCGCTTTTTCTTCGTATCTCGTGCCGGTCCATCCGTCCCAGGGCCTTTGCCAATCCCAAGAACCGGCCGGCGCCCAGGCAAAATCGGGCGAGCGCAAGACTCGCGCCAAGCTCCAGCCCGCGTTTGCGTCGATATCGGTCGCGAACCGAAGCTCGGCGCCTGGACGCATGACCCGCGCGAGCCTGGCCAGCATTTCGCCGGAAAGGAACCGGCGCCTGTGGTGGCGCCGCTTTGGCCAAGGGTCGGGATAAAGCAGATAGGCCCCGTCCAAGGCCTCCCCTGGTAGGGCTTCGATCACCGCCCGGGCGTCGCCATTGTAGAGGCGCACATTGCGCAACCGACCCGCCTCGATGAGCGCCAAGGCCTTGGCGACGCCATTCAAAAACGCCTCGCAACCGATATAGCCAATATCGGGATGCGCAAGCGCTTGGGCGATAAGATGCTCGCCGCCGCCAAAGCCAATTTCGAGCCAAAGCGCGGCGGGCTTATTGGGAAAAAGGCAGGCGGGATCGGGAATGGGCCGCGATGCATCGAAGCTGAGACACGGCAATACGGTGCGCAACAGCGAAGCATGATGCGCGCGCAGCTTCTTGCCTCGGCGCCGGCCATGCAAGCCGGGTGAATTCGCCTGGATTTCCCGCGGCGGTAGGGCGCCCGGTTCGGGCCGCTGCGACTGCGGCTTTCCGGTTTGACTTCCAGGGTTCATGGCCTGCCGCGCGCCGCCCAATCTTGGCGAAATCAGGCGAGATGAGCTTTCAGCTCCTCCGCCACATCGGTCTTTTCCCAGGAAAAACCGCCTTCCGCGTCGGGCTTGCGGCCGAAATGGCCGTAGGCGGCCGTGCGCGCGTAAATCGGCCGGTTAAGCTTGAGATGCTCCCTGATCCCGCGCGGGGAAAGGCGCATGACCTCGCAGAGGCTTGCCTCGAGCTTCGCTTCCTGGACCTGGCCCGTGCCGTGGGTATCGACGTAGACCGACAACGGTTCAGCGACGCCGATCGCGTAGGAAAGCTGGATCGTGCAGCGATCGGCGAGACCCGCGGCAACGACGTTTTTGGCGAGGTAACGGGCGGCATAGGCAGCCGAGCGATCGACCTTCGTTGGATCCTTGCCCGAAAACGCACCGCCTCCATGCGGCGCCGCCCCGCCATAGGTGTCGACGATGATCTTGCGGCCGGTCAGGCCGCAATCACCATCGGGGCCACCGATCACGAATTTGCCGGTCGGGTTGACGTGCCAAACTGTGTCCGGGGCAATCCAGCCTTCCGGCAAGGTTTTCCGGATATAGGGTTCAACGATATCGCGTACATCTTGCGAGCTCAGATTTTCGTCCAGATGTTGCGTCGAAAGCACGATCTGCGTCACGCCGACCGGCTTACCACGAACATACCTGACCGTGACCTGGCTTTTGGCGTCGGGGCCGAGCTTGGCGGCGGGGCCAGAGCCTGCCTTGCGTTCGCGGGCGAGTACCTTGAGAATTCTGTGGGCGTAGTAGATCGGCGCCGGCATGAGTTCCGGCGTTTCCCGGCAGGCGTAGCCGAACATGATCCCTTGATCGCCCGCTCCCTCGTCCTTGTTGCCGGCGGCGTCGACGCCTTGCGCGATGTCGGCGGATTGGGCATGGAGCAGGATTTCGACCTTGGCGGTTCGCCAATGGAAACCGTCCTGCTCGTAGCCGATGTTCTTGATCGCGCCGCGCGCCGCGGCCTCGATCATATCCTGGCCAATTGCCGCGCCGCGCACTTCGCCTGCGATGACGACACGGTTGGTCGTCGCCAAGGTCTCGCAGGCAACCCGGGTCTGATAGGGATCCAAACCGGCCTTCGTGCCTTCGCGGAAGAATAGGTCAACGATCTCGTCGGAAATCCGGTCGCACACCTTGTCCGGATGGCCTTCGGCCACGGATTCACTCGTAAACAGGTAATCTTCGCGGGCCATAGGCTTAGCTCCGATGGAAAAGATTATCGCGCCAAAGCTTTTGGTAGGCCGTTCGTTTTGTCAAGCCATTGGCGCCATCGTGTTCGTCAAAGCAAACGCGTTCCTTTCACCGCGTCGCGTCTTCGTCAGAATTTTGGTTTCCCCGCGCATCCGGGCCCGGCTCTTCGCCGGCGAGCGAGGACACGAGATCGATGATCCGCTTGCGGATTTTTGGATCGTGAATCCGGGCAAACGCCATGTTCAAATGCAGGCCCTCGGCGGTCGCTAAAAAATCCGCGACATAGGGGGCGTTCGGCCCTTCCGCGACGCCTATCTGCCTCGGTTCGGTACCGGTAATTGCTTGGAAGGAAGGCGCTCCTTCGAAAAAGAAGGCCGGAGGAACATCGAGCGTCCGGGAAATCTGCTGGAGTCTGCTCGCGCCGATCCTGTTGGTGCCTTTTTCGTATTTTTGGATCTGTTGGAAGGTCAGACCCAAGGAGTCACCCAATTTTTCCTGGCTCATGCCGAGCATGACCCGCCGCATGCGGACGCGGCTGCCGACGTGGCGGTCGATCGGATTGGGTATTTTTTTCACGAATGCCGTTCCAACCGCCACGCTTCCGCCGCAGCCGTCGGAAGCCGATATGCTGGAACGTTTCGACGGCGTCATGGGCCCCTTATAACGCAAAACCGGCCCGCGGCATATCGGCGGTCCGGATTTTCCCAGGACGCATATGTTGCGGCCGTCAAAGGACACCGGGGTCGCCCGCTTCCGGCCGGCGTGCGGCAACATGGGCCACGCCGCTCATAGTTCTCCGACGGTAAACCAACCCTCACTCACGGCCTCAGCCGGCTGCGCGGCAAATTTCTTCAGACGCCCGTAAAGCGCTTGCTCGCGCGCGGAAAACTCAGCCGGGGCACGTTTACTAGTGAAGTCCGTCAGATCCAAAAAAAAGCCGCGATAATCCGTTACATTTGGACGTTTGAGGATAACCGAGATTGCTTGTTCAGACATCAAAGCAGCGGCGGCAGAGACTAGGGGAGGCCAAGCCGGTACTAGCTCCAAATTCAAGAATCTATGGAGCGCCATCCGTTCAAACTTTATACTTGAAAGAACGCCTAAGACGTACGCGCTGAGCCGTAAAAGGCAGTCTTGCGCGATTCCTGGATTGTCAATCTGTTCCCAACCCAATCCGAGCGAGGGATAACTTAGGCGCTCCTCGGGAGTTGGGTCGCCTGGCAGCGTGACGAAGACGTTAGGAGACGGCGCAAAATAAAAATCTACGATGGGCACCTTGGCTTCCCGGGCGGCGCGGTACAGCAGCATTCCGGGACCAAGCGCGTCGATTCCCGGGAGCACAACGTCGCACTGCTTGAGGATGTTCCCCAGGGTTGCGGCTTCGCTCCATTCCGCTTCGTACGTTTGCACTTGGGCGGAGCCGTTCACCGCCAAAATGAAGTCGCGGGCGGCGTTTACCTTGCTGAGGCCTAGAGAAGCCGTGGTACAGAGAACTTGAGACGCGAGATTTTCGGAAGAGAAGGTATCAAAGTCGGCAATGATGAACCGTCCGACGCCACACCTTACAAGATTCTGAAGAAGCGACTGGCCTATCGCCCCCACGCCTGGGATGAAAGCACAGCTTTCGCCGAGCCGCTGAAATTCACCGGCATCCACGAAGCCCCTGCTGCGAGAGAAGATCGTCGGCTCGTGTCCTCCCGTATTCAAAAAACAGCCTTTACACTCAATCGGTTAGGAATTCTTCCCCTGCGGGCTAAGGAAGCCGGCGGCGGACGCCGCCGCCGGGTGTGGCGAAAACTCGACAGCTCGCTCAGGCATGCAAGAAGACGGGCCGCTCGAAGGTTTCGGCGAGGGCCCGGCGGCGATTGCCCCGCATTTCGCGCAGCCGCTCGAGAGTCCGCCAATCGAAAGCGGCTGTGACAGCAAGGATGTCTTGCTTTCCAACCTTTTGGGGCAGTCCGAGCGGCATCATCCGGAAATGAAGCTGGATGAGGCGTAGGACCAAGAGCGGATCAATCTCGATAATCGCGATCGAGATCCCGCACTCTAGTCCCCATTCGACCATGCCAGACAAGAGAGCATTGGCGATCGGGGCTGCGAAGCGACCCCTTTCCCGGTGACCCGGCGCGACGCAGTGGCGCGAGCACTCCCAAATATGAGGACCGACGGGGCGTTCAACCTCACACAATTGTGGCGTGACCTCAGAGAGCAGGTGCGGCCGCGTGGAAGGAATCATGCGCTGATAGCCGAGCACCTTTCCTTCCTCGATATAAAGCAAATGCACAGCATGTTTGTCATCGAATTGATCGATCTCGCGGCCGTCCGGCTTGGCGAGCTCGCTCCAGCCCATTTCCTTCACAAATACTTGATGACGCAAACGGTAGGCTTGCTCCATCTCGTCACGATAATGATAATCGTTTTCAGGGGTTACGATGTGAATCACTGACATTCTCCAGGTTAAATTCTGGAAGATGCCGCGTGTTACTTGCTCCCGGCATCCTCCCGCGCAGTGACCTGAGAATGCCGCATCAGAGAGGGTGTGGGTAGTACGCGTTCGCGTAGTTTTACGCGATCAACCCCCGGCGAATCGCTTCAGCCACAGCTTGCGTGCGGTTGATCGCTCCGAGTTTTGTGCGCACCGACCGCATGTGCTTATCGGCGCCGTGCTCGGAAATACTCATGACCTCGCCGATTTCCCAATCGTTTTTCCCTTCGGCCGCCCATTGCAACGCCTCGCGCTCGCGGGGGGAAAGCATGATCGGTTTGTTTGAGACGGTTTCTTGGTTGATCATGATCGCCCGGCCGATAGCGTAATTTGCAACAAGCGTCAGCACGCCTTGTGTATCAGGGCCCATTTCGAAGTGCTGCCCGCCAGCCGAAAACAGGACAATTTGCTTATCGAGGGTTCGGAGCGATAAGGCAAATCCTTCCTTTAGATTGAACTCGGCGGCTTCATCCAAAACGCGGCGCGCCTTAGGATTGTCCCGGACCAGGGGATCCAATTCGTTCCAGAGGAACGGCTCCGGCGACATCATCAGCCGCTTGATCGTCGCATCATATGCGACGTAACGTCGCGCCGCGTAGCGGGAGGCCCATTCCTCGGGCCACCGGTTGAGCAACAAATGTCCCAGCTGATCGCGCCGGTTGGAATCCGGTGCCGGTATCGTGGCGGCAACCATGTACTCGGCCCCAAATGGCGCGATATGGCGCATGACCCGCGTCGAAACGTCGTCGAGGTTTCGGGCGCGATCAAGGTCCCGAATGAACGCGAGCGTTGGGTCCAACGAACTTCTAAAAGCGCGCGTCGGCACGATCTTTCTCACCTTAAACTGCGCCGAAGGCGCGAGAGACATCCATGGCTAATGGCCTGTCCCAGATCGCGCCGGCCGGGGACTTGGGAAGGAAGAATAACGCCTGATCGTAAACTTTAGCATAATGCAAAATCTGATGCAAGCGCGTACCGGCCTGCTGCCAGGGCAATCGGGTGAAGAAGTGCGTGACAAACGGCTAACGTGCTGAATCTGGCGAACGCCGCGGATTTTGGCGGCGGAGGATTGCGAAGGGAGCGAGCGAGGCGACTGTCGCGGCGCTGGTCGGGACGACTATTTTGCTTCGGTATTGCAAGGTCATGCCGGGGCCACCGGCAAGCCGGGAAGGGGGGTTATCCTCGCAGTGAGATGCTCCTTTTGTGTCGCCGCACGCTTGGGCCCGGGCTAAGGCTTCGCCGCAACCGCCCGTTTCGGGGCGAAGAAGCGCTTGCGGCGCTTTCGCCCTGACGAGAACGGCACGCCCCCGCCTGATCATTGGGGCGACATCCCACGCGCGCCGCCGGCGCGTTCCGGTGCTGCTCCGTCGCTTGAGTGGCGGCGCTGACTCACGGCCCGAAGCCGTGGAAATAGTCCAGTCCGGCAACCATAACGGCAATGTTGTTGGCGATCGTCAGGTCGCCGGGCGCAAGCAGCCTGGCCCGCTCAAGAAGCCGTCTTGCCGTCCGGATGTCGCCTCTCAGGAGGCGGGAATAGCCCCAGTTGTTGAGGATGACATAGGTTTCGCCTTCGAGGCGAATGGCGCGCCGGTAGGCGAGATCCGCCAAGTCGAAACGCGCCAGTCGGTCGTAAGACGCGGCAAGACCGATCCAGGCTGAGCCGTTCTGGCGAGTCGCTTCGACGGCTCGGCGATAATGCTGCTCCGCCAGCCCATAATTTCCGCGCATGAGATCGGCCCGGCCGAGCCGGGTGTCCTCATCGCCCAGGTAGAAGCGGGGGGCATATCCAGGCTCGATGTAGGCTGGGAATACTTCCTGCGCCATCGCGTTGAAATCTTGGTAACTGGTAAGCAGCGCGGCGACCACGGCAAGCTGACGGAAGCGGCTGAAATTCGATCTGACTTGCAATGTATTCTCCTGTGACTTTAAGGTATCGCCGAATTTTGGTGGCGGCGTTTGGGTCGGGTGGCAGTTCTAGCTTGCGGCGGGCTTGCCTTGATTCGAACTTCAAATTTCCCATTGGCGATGAGCTTTGGCAACAGGTTTTGTCCAGCTCAGGTTTGATTTGCACTGCCGGCATATGGTTCGGATTCGCGGATCGGCGATCACCTCCGATGCCGGCTTGCTAGCCCGCCGCGAACTCGACGACGCGCTCGAACTGACCACGTTGGCCGCCGGCCGCCGGAGAAGCTTGCCGCCGCGCGCAGGGGCGGGAAGGGCGGTCGTGTGCTTGCCGGGCTTTTTCGGCAGACAGTATTTAGCCGTCTCGCAGGATAGGCGGACGTGAACGGCGCCGAGCGCCTGCGGCATGATGCCGCGATGCGCTGGACGCGCGGTTTTCATACGTTAGGAGCGAGAATTTCTTGAGCTTAACTTCATAAATTCAGCGTGTTTTTTGCGAATTTTTCAAGGCTGGGGACTGGCCTTTCATATTTTCCTTGCGCATAGGTCGCAATTACACCATCATTGTCTCCGATGGCGTTCGGCGCTTTCGCCGTCCAGCCGGGAAAAATTCAAACACACCGGCTAATCAACGAATAAGGGAGTGAAAGCTTTGGGCGAGCTTCTTGAGATTGCGAGTTGGGTAGGGACACCTCTCGGCGGCATAGTGGCGGTTGTCTTTGTGACTGCTTTGTTTTTTTATGGGCGGTGGGTCCTCTCAGATAATAAGCCTAAAACGAAGTAAGGAAATCTTTTCCCCGCCTCATGGGTCAATCCTCCAGAGGTTAATGGGCGGCGCACCAGCGGCGCCCTTTTGTCGATTGCACTCACTTCTTGCCAATCTATCGATTATACGAACTGCCAAAAAACCTGACCTTTCCGGATTGAACGAAGCCGCTGACCCGGCAGAAGCGGCGAGGATGCTGGGCTGAAGCCTGCTGTCCGAGAGGATGGGGATCGTCGCATCAACCCGTCGCAGACGCGCGCATTCCCTACGCCCGTGAGCCGCGCGAGCTGCAGGTGCTGAGCGGCGACGAAGGCGGGCGTTTTCGCGAAGCGATCTCGAGCCTGAAGAGCCGGGTGGCGCTGACAACCGCCGATGCTGCCGGATCGCGGGCCTCGGAAGCGATCGGCATCAAGGTCGCCAATATCGATAGCCAGCGCAAGGTGATCCGGATCGAGCATGGCAAGGGCGGCAAGGATCGCGATGGCATGCTGTCCCGGCAGCTGCTCGCAATTCTGCGAACCTATTGGCGCCTCGCCCGGCCAAACTACTGGCTATTTTCCGGCCGCTGACGCGAAAGCCGATCCCAGCCACTGTCTTGCATGACTTGCATGCGGCCTGCCGCGCGGCAGTTGCGGCTGCCGGTCTCGACAAGCGGGTGAGCGTGCCCGTCCTGCGGCACAGCTTTGCTACCCATCTGCTCGAGAGCGGCACCGACATCCGCATCATTCAGGTTCTGGCCCGGCAATCGGGCGATGCCGGTCAGACCCGGCGCCTCCTGAGCCCGTCGAAGGATGGTGCTGGCCGCAATTTGCAACGGTGGCTCGCGTTATCAATCGCGGCGGCAGAGTGTGCCACTGAACCGGCGCGGCGCTGCGCTTTGAAGGCGCCGCCCTGAAATTGAATTGACCTGTCTTTTATAGTGTTCCTGTTATCGCATAGGTCAGCCAGATTTTGGCCGTGTTTTGGCTGGGGAGCCAGGTAAAAGGGCGCGGGTCGGTGTAGGATGTTTTCGCCGCAATGACAGCATCGATGAGACGCACACCCCCCCACGTCCATGTCCAATCGTAAGCGCCAACCCACGCGGAACTGTTCTGCCAGCTCGGGAGAAACACAGGATCGTTATTTTTGACTGACACGGCGAAGGGCAGCCGCTGGCTCAACACATCGTCCAGCCAGATGCTGATGAAAAGGTTATCGCCGTTCCCGCCATGGCCAAACCCGGCATTGACAATTGTCGTATGCGGAGCCCCTTGGTTGGTCGAAAGGCCCCGCGCAAGGGCGTCATGGGTCACCGTTGGATAATCCTCCAGGCCAAGATTGAGCGAGGAGTACATGTCCTTGTGGCCGGAGGCGATGAACAAGTGCGGTACGGAATCCATGGTAACTAGAGGGTTAGCGCGGGCTTCATCGAGTTCGCTTTCCTGAATAACCGCTAGCACACGGTTGGCAAGGATAGGTTGCGAAATGGTGAGTTCAACATTGTCAACCTCTTGCGAAAATCCGTAGAAGACCAGGCCCGTGTTCTGAATCTCTGGGTGCTTTGGGAGAGCCATCGAGATGTTGGTCAGGACAGTCTTGATTCTTTTGGCACTCGGTTGAGGCCACCGATAATCGAAGATCTCCAGTCGAACCGCGTCATCTGTAGTTCCTATGTAGAACGGACTGGCTATCGTGCCGAAGTTGAATGAACCAAGCTTGATAGAGATGGCGTTATATTTGGTGGCAACTGCTAGAATATTTGGTTTATCGTCGGTGTCAATGAAGAAGGCGGCTCCGACCGGCCTGTTAACATCCGGGATGTAGACATTGCAAGTCTGGATCGGCTCGTGCGGAAGGGCAAAGCTGACGGTGCCGGACCATGACCGAGGCGCCGGACCGGCTGGCGTTGCCGATACTTCTGCGGAAAGCGGGCCGATGCCGTCCGCATTCAAAAGCTGCACTTTGTAGTAGTATGGGGTGCCATTGGTCAGTCCGGCGTCGGTGAGCGTATTTCCGGTAAGGCCCGAATTCAGCAACGTCTCCGACCCGGGCCTCGTGCCACGATAGATCGCATAGCTGGTGCCGTCGGCAGTCCAGCTCAGGGCGATCTGGCCGCTCCCGGCCTTCGCTGTCAGGCCGGCGGGCGCCGACGGGACATGTGGGGTGGCCGAACTCCCGGTCGAGAATACGGCGTATTGTCCCGCGTTTACCGCCCGAACTTGGTAAAAATACGCAGTGCCATTGCTGAGGCCGCGGTCAGCGTAATTGCTAGTCGCTGAACTCCCCACCTTTGTGCTGTTGCGGAAGATATCGTAGGTCGTGGCGTTGCTGACCGGGCTCCAGTTCAGATACACGCTGGCGTTGCCGGCGGTTGTGGTCAAATTGGCGACCGCCCCTGCGGGCGCCTCCGTGCTACTTACTGCCTTGGGCGTGGCAAAAGTCTCCGCGCTGCTACCCGAATTCTCGCCGCTGACGTTGATCGGAGCGATCGCATAATAATACGTCGTGCCGTTGCTCAACCCGGAGTCGGTAAAGCTTGTGCCGGTCACCGCAAAGTCCGCCGCGCCGCCGACCCCGCCGAGCGTGTCGCGATAAATCCTGTAGGAGGTCGCGCTGGGCGAGGCGCTCCACCGTAAATCAACTTGCGAATCGCCGGCGGCGGAAGCAAAGCCAGTGACCCCTGGAGGTCTAGTAACGGCGGATCCTTCGTTGGACTTGCCGCTCTCCCCGGCGCCATTGATGGCGGTAACCTGGTAATAGTAAGTCGTGCCATCGGCCAAGTTCGAATCCTCGAACGTGGTGCCGTCGACGCCGCTGTGAAGCAGGGTTTCGCTGCCTCTGGTCGCGCCTCGATAGACATTGTAGCTGGTGGCGCCGCCTGCGACGCTCCAGCTCAAAGCAACCTGGCTCGCGGCCGAGCCGGCGGCGGTCACGACTGGCGCGACGGCGGAGCCGGCGGGGTGTTGCGTTCCAACAACTGGGCCCGAAATGATTGCAGGCGTGTCGCCAACGTTGAGATAATCGACTGTTTGGACACGGTCGCCAATTGAAAATATGGCGACGCTAGCCAGAACGAGAGACAAAAGAACGGTGACCGATACGAGAGCGGCGCGTATCCGAGGGAGATTACGTTGCATAATAATGATGTCAGACGCGAGAGGATCGCCGAGAGCTTGTGGCCGCCGAGGGAGCCTAAGAGGAGGCTTAGCCATTTGTCTCGGGCGGGTCTATATGTAGTGGTTATACCGAATTTGGGAATTCGTCATGCTATACCTTGGACGACCAGACGCAACGGGATAAGCCACCTTAAGAGCGGCCGGAGGATGAGCTATTTGTTGGCAATGTCCCGCTTGATGTTGAAAAGCGCGACGCGGTTTCTCTTTGCTCGGTGGCTATAGATTAGATTATTCGTAAGAATTTGGGCAACTGCCCAGCCTTCCGTGCGCCGATCCCTGAATGTCCCTGGCCATTCTCTGGAGCGCCTAGAACTGCTTTTTTGCGCCGCATTGCGGCCGATGCCTCCAAACACATCTCCCATTTTTAAGGTCGGCGGTGGGCCCATGGAACCAAAAGAATTCTCCGCGTCTCTCCCCTGATTTCATGATTTTTTCTGAAGCCTTGCAACCTTTTGTGGCGTTGCCCTGATGAACAAGTTGGACGAACGCCAGTTGTCGGCGCGTGCGGCTTTCGAAATCCTTTGTCACGAGGAATTCACCGTCGTCGACGCGGACAATGATCGCCTCCGATCAGCGGTCCAAATTGTCGTTCCTATCAAAGGCCGCCGCAACAACCGGCGAACCTGGCTTGAGTTGCCGCCAGAGATCGGTGGAAATCGTGGGTGATGCGGTCTCGCATCTGACGCCGCTAGCCGAAGGAGCTTCTCGGCCTGTTGTGACTTTCGGCAGGCATTCCAACTCCGCCATGATTTCTGGTGGCGCGAGCGCCAGCGAGACCCGTACTTGCGCAACGCCGGCGCCCGCGCCGGCACTGCCGTTCCACAGATTGCCTTAATGGCGTGGCAAAACGCCAAGCCATGCGCAATGGCTGCAGTGCCCGAGAACCCTCGGCAAGAAGCAGAATGCGACCGCCGTTTTGTCCCTTTGCACTCTTTACCCCGCGATGTCTGTAGAAGGAGCGGAAGATGGTATGGATCACCTCCTCACCGCCAGTTTCGAGCAGGCAATGCGCCAACTCGGCAAAATCGGAAAGAGCCAGTCCGCCCGGCATGGCAAAGGCCCCTGGTGCCACCACGGTCGCCGGAGGCTCCCATTTTGGGTTTGCTTCCCGATGCTCGAAACGTTCCTGCGCATCGCAATCGTGGCGCGTAGGATTGGCGCGATTTGACACAATTTGCCTTGCCATTGACAAGAAAAGCTTCAACAATACACGTTTATATAAGCCATGTGCCTGGTACAGTTCGATGCACTAAAATATAGTTCAATATCTACGCAACGTTTCACGCAAGGCGGTGTTCTATGTCCAAACGATTCCATCCTCGTGTTTTCTTCCTTGTCGGCGTCCTCGCAACAAATTATTTTCTACTGCCTTCTGCAACGTTCGCGGCAACTTACTACATCGATCCCAGCGCCGCTTCAAACGGCAATGGCACCCAAGCGCGCCCTTTCAATAGTTGGAGTTGGGTCGCCTTCCAGCCCGGTAATACGTATTTGCAGAGGGCGGGCACAACCTACCCAGGTTTATTGCAACTCAGTTCGGTCCACGGCACAGCATCCCTGCCTATTACCATCGATAGTTATGGCACTGGCGCCGCCCCGATCATCACAAATGTTGTCTTATTTGATAATTCTTCGTATATTACCTTCCAGAATTTTATCGTCACAAATGTTCCCACATATCACAGCGTAATTATTAGAAATGGCAGCACTTATATTACAGTTCACAACAACTCAATAACCAATGCCGCCGCTTCTGGAATATTTCTAGGTCCAGGCGGATGCAATAACGTGATCTCGAACAATTCCATTCATCTTGTAGCGTCGGATGGGATAGATGTAAACCAAGCGGTATGTACTAACGGGCATCAGACATTGATCTATGGTAATACAATCCATAATATCGGGGTTCATGGCATTGAGCTGGACGGTAATTTCTTTATTATCGATCACAATATCATTCACGATACCGGTAGGACAACCGGCGGCGCGAGCGGGATCCACATCTACGGTGGCGGATTTCGGGGTGCGCCCCCCGATGGTTTGGGAAGTGACAACGTGGTATCAAATAACGTCATATATAATGCCCATGAGCCTTTGTATCATGATGGCAATGGCGTTCAATGTGATAAATATACACACAATAATAATATATATAACAATCTCATTTTTCGCAACGATGGGATGGGCGTTGATTTGTATGACTCACATAATAATCAGGTGTACAGCAATACGTTGTTTACGAATGTCGTGAACACACTTGGAAAGTATTTTGACCCGCGAGGAAATCTGACTAACAGTACGTCTGTCGCACATACTCATACTGCGAATGCATCCATCAACAACAACTTCTCCAACAATGTGATTATCTCATCCCTCCCCAATTCCGACGCTTTCGATGTAGGCTCAAATAGCATAGTAAGCGGCTCGAACAACTTTGGCGGCAACATGGCCTTGAGCATAGGTGGATCACATTATTACCACTATGCGGGAATCGATGGCGACAATCAGGGAGTTTGGAACAACACATACTTTCCCGGTGGGGGCAACGACACGTTTGGAACGATACCGGTTTCTGACATTGCAAAAGCGACAGTGCCCATGGACTTTATTATTCCTTCGTCGGTCGCGCTCACACTGGCATTGGGCGGAAAGACGGTCACTCTGTATGGTTGGCGAGCCGATACGGGACTCTATGGCCGCTTTAGCAACTAATCAGCATTTCAAGCAAAGGGGATTCCAATGCAAATGGGCACCCCCGGCTACGACACGGTGGCGAGCGGCTTTCCGGCGCCAGTGAAGTGGCCGCCGATTTTGCCACCAGTGGGCTAGTTGGGAAAAGTCTGCTTCAGACGGTTTTAGACGGCGCGTTAAATGACGAAGACGACACGGAAAATTGATCCAGCGCGGGCGGCCCCGCGCGAGCAGGCGGGAAACGAACTGGCGCGGCGTTATCAGGCTCACCCGAACCAAATTCACGCCGGGAAGAAGCAGCCGCGGGATTTTGCGGCGCGGGCGTTAGGCGTTAGATGCCGGGATCGGGCGAGATGCCGCGGCGGCGGGTGAAATCGAGACGCTTCCCGCCAAGATCGGGCAGGTGATGGCGCCCGCATCAAACGCAAGCATCTATACCCAACGCTTGAAATGACTCGGGCCACTAGCTTCGCGGTTCCCTATACCGGGCTGGACCCACGCTATGATGCCGACGTACTCCACCGCCGGTCCGCCACACCTACCGCTGCCTCGTTCCTGCTGAACAGGAAAAAACCAGCTTGCTTCAAGCTATTTCACGCAGGCGCCAGCGCCTCAAAACGCCATACCCCAGGATAGCCGCCGGCAATGCGCCAAAAGCGGCTACAATGCCTCGATTGGTCCAACTGGGATCAGGTAAGAGCCAAAGCGTCGTCATCAAGGTCGCGATGCCGGCAAAGGCCACCGCAAGACACCGCCAAAGCGAGCCCATCCCCTTGTGTATCCGCGCGATGACTGCCCTTTGTAAAAGAACCATGGTGAGAACGTCTCCGAAAAGGACCCCGGTCAAAACCGAGGTCAAAACCGGATGAACCTGCGCCAGCGCTGCGGCGGCGGCGATCCCGAAAACGCTCATCAAAGTGGCCAACGTCAATCTTGAGGTCGCGCCTGACACTAATAGTTCCACGGTCGGTCCGCCGCGCAGAATTCGCAGAAACACGATCGCGGAAATGAGGATCACCGGATCGATTCCCACCGCATAGGCTTTGCCAAACACAAAAGGCACAAGAACATCTAACGTCAATCCTATAAACACGGCGTAGCCGAAGGCGAGGAACGCGAAGAACCAGGCTAGCCAGAGATAGGTTTCCAAATGGCGCCGCGAATTGTCTTGGCTGCGCGCTAGCATTGAAATGCCCAGATCGCAGGTTATCTTTCCCATCAGGGACGTCGGCGTCACGGCAAGACTCAGAATCACCGCGTAAACACCAAGAATGTCCATACCGAAAAAGCGGCCGACGACCATCCGATCGGCCTGCGAGATTATGGCGAGCGCTGCGCCATTGAGCATCAGAGGTAGGCCGTAGGCTAGCGACTGGCGCAGCGTTTCACGATCCGGTATGACCCTCATTGGCGCATGCGCAAGGATATGGCTCGCGACCGCGTAAACCGCCGCCTCGACCAAAAGGGCTAACACGATGACGCGGTGGTCCGGTAGGATTGTCGCCGCAGCGAGTGCCGCGACTGCCAGCGCGGTGACGTTGGATGTCGTGACGGCCAGGGCCTCCGCGCGATAATCATAATCACGTCGGCGCTGCTTGATATCTAGGTGCCAGAATGAACGAACCAGCGGAACGAGCGCTGCAAACTCGAAACTAGTCACTGCTTGGGGAATGCCGAAAAACGTGACTGCAGGACCTGCGAGCAGCAGCATCAACGCAAACAGTAGGAGTCCCCGAGAAAGCTGGATTGCATGGGCTGCGGCCAAGGCCTGGCGCGCGTCGGCGGCCGGCCTCACCATGATAAATTTTTCGAGCCCAACGTCAGCCATGAGTTCCATAGTAGTTACGACGATCGTAATGGCGACGGCTATGCCGAACTCGCCGGGGGCGAGCAGGCGGGACAGAATAAAGAGGCGGGCGAAACGCGCCCCGAATTCGACGAACCCTGCCGCGGACGCCAAGGAAATCCGCCGTGCCCAAAGCTTCAAACGTGATGGTATCGCAGCCGCGGATGGACGAATTGAAATCGGCTCGTGCATGGCAATTCGATAGCATGCGGCCCGGGTGGTAGCAAACGCCAGGTCATTCTCCCTTTCTGCAACGACTATCTCGTCAGAGTCGCCCCAGAAGCCGTTGCAGATTGCCCGCTATTCACCCCACGGCGAGGCGCAAATCTCTGGCTCAGCGTGACACCTATTTGGGCCCGCTCATCGCTCCAACGCCGAATCGGGCGGCGGGTTTGGACTTATTTTCCGGCTGTGGAGCTCATCGCGCCGGAGAGGCGATTTGCCTTGGCGAACTGGGCTTCGATCCGGCACCGATCGAGAAGGCCTTCCGCCGTGTATGGCCCTCGGCCGGACACACCATGCTGCATCGCCGCCCAAAAAAAGCCACAGCAATCCCAACGACGGCGGTTCATCGTCCCGCGGCGCCGCGCCTCGGTTGGTCCGAGACGGAGACCTCGCTCCCCGGTGTTAGCAATTTGCCCAGATTCTCGAAGCCGGCGATCTCTATTTTCGTGGCATCCGGTCCCGGCGTAGCGAAAAATTTCTCGTCCTTGAACCGCTGGAAGATGGCGAAATGCAAATCGCTCTTAACGCGGAACATGGTTTCCACATCGCCAACATAGACGCGGAGTTCGAAGTTGAGCGCGCTGGCCGACATGCCGGTGAACAGAACTTGCGGCGTTGGCATGGTCAAGACGAGCTGGTTCGTCTTCGCGACCGCCACAAGCACCTCGCGAACTTTGTCTGGATCGGCTGAGCCCGCGACCGTCAGGGGAATGACGATCCGTCCGGTCCGGTCGTTGCGCACAAGGTTGGTGACAACGCCGGTGACAAGGCTCGAGTTCGGTATGATGACTTGCGCGCGGTCGAAAGTCTCGATTTCGGTTGCGCGGACGTTGATACGGCGGACAAAGCCTTGATCGCCGCCAACCACGATCCAGTCGCCGACTCTTACCGCGCGCTCCCACAATAAGATCAAGCCAGAGACGAAATTATTGACGATCGATTGCAGGCCGAAACCGATGCCGACCGACAAGGCGCCCGCGACGATGGCGAGCTTTTCGAAATTCAATCCAAGATAGCCGAGCGCAAGGCCGGCCGCGACGAGGAAACCGAGATAGCCGAGACTGGTGCGGATCGAATTCCGCAAGCCGAGGTCGAAATTCATATGCGGGAACAGTTTTGAATCGACCCATTGCAGCACCGCGTGAAACATCCCGAAGGCCAGCGCGAAAAGGCCGATGGCGATGAAGATACTGAACGGCGAAATCGTTACCTCGCCGACCTTGAAGCCAAAAAAGGCGGCACCGAAATCGATCGGAACATCGCTCGATTGGAGCCCCCACGGCGCCAGCACGAGAACCGCCGCGACGACGAAAAGCGCAAGCCTAATCATGCCGGACAATAGGACGCCGGCAAGTACCAGCGAGTGGCGACTGAAGCCGACGCTGGTAATCAGCCGGTGCCCGAGCCGTGTCGTTGGCGCAAGCCCGGCACCGATTGCCTCCTCGACGAGAACGATCGTCATGAACGCCACGCAGGCGACGGCGCCAACCCAGAAAAATTGCTCTACGAGGAAACTGCCGAAGGCGGCGTAGCCGATCATAACCGAGACGGCGATGGCGCAAGCCGCCACCCAGGAGAGCGTGCGCAAAAGGTCGAACCAACCCCTCTCTCTGGCGACCTCTGGGCCGAGACAATCGTCAATATCCACGGTGCCGCCGAAGCGCCACAACTCGACGCCGAGCAGGATCGCTCCCGTCAAAGCGGAAACCCCGCGCGTCGAGACCGCGACCGGCAAGGATGCGCCGATAATGTCGTTGAGGGCCGCGAAAAGATGGGTCACCGAGACGATGCAAGCGAGGATGATCGCCGCCCGGACAATGCCTTCCGCCGCCTTGTCGTTGAGCTTAGGGAGCCGCCAATTGGGGCGTGTTGGGGCAAACAAGCCGCGCGCTATTCCCGTCGCCGCGGCGATGCGGATCACCGCCTCGCCGGAGGCCTGCATGAAAGGCTGCAACCGCGCATTGGTGAGACCGAAGGCTTGGAACACGAGGCCAATGATGGTGATCATCGCGACCACGGGAACAGCGATGACGAGCGCGATCCACCAGGCACCGAGAATTTTGAGAAACGGGCTTGGATCGAGAACCGCCGCGTGGCGAGCAAGGACGCGCCGGGCCAGCCACGAGAGCGGCAGACAAAGCAAAACGAGCAAGGCCAAGCCGCCCCAGAAAATCGGTACCCGCTGGCCATCGAGCCGGTTGTTGATGCCGTCGATCCATTCGCTGAACAGCGCTTTGACGGCGGCCGTGTCGCCCGGCGCTTCACGCCAGACATCGGCCCAGAGCGCGGGGTTCGCTATGCTTGCCGCCCGCGCGAACAACGAGCGCGTGAACAATGCGCGCCGCCGCGCCGTAATATTCGCGCCGGTCTGTTCGGCCTGGACGACGAGCAAGCGGGCACGCTTCAAGAGTTCGTCAGTGTCGTTATAGAGCTTTTGCTGGTCGGCGCGCTCGGCTGTTACCGCCGGGCTTTCGGGCGGCGCTTCGTCGCCTGGTTTCGGACCGAGCTGGTCGAGGCGCTCCTTGATCCCGGCGAGGCGCGGCGTCAGTCGGTCGAGCGCACCATCTACCGCGGCCGAAATCGGATCGATCTGCTGACGCAAAGCCTGGAGTTCGGCATCGGTCAGATCGTGACGATCGAGGCTTGCTTCGATTTTCTTTAGGGAAGCGCTGAGTTTGTCAAGGGCTGGGCCGATCGGCGCTTGCTCTGGCGGCGGCGGCGCGGGCGGCGGCGGCATGGGCGGGCCCATGGGCTGCGCCGCTTGGCCATTGGCCGGCAGCTGTTTCTGGGCCGGCCCCTGTTTTTGGATCGGCGCCTGTTTCGCGGGAGTCTCTCCCCGCGCGGGCGCTATCGCGATCAGCGCAACAAGCCCGATCAGGCACGCAAGATATTTTAGCAAGGCTTCTCCCTTGTGTCGCGCGCGGCCAGGTACAAAATCGGTTCTCGCTCAATCATGCTGCAAAGGCAACCCACGCTTCTTACTGCGGTTCTTGCGGTGGATAAACGTGCGGACGGCCCTTGTAATCGGTAACCTCGTAGGATTCGCCAGGAGATAGGCGGGTTAGATAATCCGGGCCGATCGGCGACTTGCCGTGGCCGCCGGGAATATCGAGCATGTAATGGGGCTGGCAGAGGCCCGACACGCGGCCGCGCAACTGCCGCATCAAGTCCTGGCCTTTCGCGATCGGCACCCAAAAATGCCCGGTTCCCGGCGCCCGATCGAGCTGGTGCAGATAATAGGGCTTGATGCGTGCCTCGACGAAGGCGCGCATGAGCTTCGTCAGCGTTTCGATATCGTCGTTCACTCCGGCAAGCAGCACGCTCTGGCTCAACATTGGGATGCCCGCGTCGACAAACCTTGCGCAGGCCGCGCGCGCCGCTTCGGACAACTCGCGCGGATGATTGGCGTGCAAGGCCACATAGACGGTCTTGCCGGACGAAAGCAAAACGCCGGCAAGCTCCGCCGTGATCCTCAAAGGATCGGCGACCGGAACACGCGTATGCAAGCGAAGGATTTTCACATGATCGATGGCTTTGAGCCTGGCCATGATCTCGCCAAGCCTTCGCACGGACAAGGTCAGCGGATCGCCGCCGGTGAGGATTACTTCCCAGATCGCGGACTGGTCCGCAATATAGCCCATCGCGGCGGCGAGCGCCCGCGGCGAAAGATGAGCCACACTGTTTGGCCCGACGACCGCGCGGCGAAAGCAAAAGCGGCAATAGACCGGGCAGACGTGGAGCAATTTTAAGAGCACGCGATCCGGGTAGCGGTGGACAATGCCTTCGACCGGGCTGAATGCGAGATCGCCGGTCGGATCGGCCATTTCGTCTGGCCGCTCGCCGAGCTCAGCCACATCCGGAACAAACTGGCGGGCGATCGGATCGCGCGGATCGGCGCGGTCCATTAGCTTCGCGACCGCGCCGGTGACGCCAATCGCATAGGCCGCGGCGACCCGCTCGATCGCTTCCCTTTTTGCCTCCGGCACGAGGCCGGCTACGATCAGATCGGCGGCTGTGCGCAGGGTTCCCGGCGGTTTCCTCATTTCACCGCCGAGCCCTGCTGCACCGGAGTCCATACCACCTGCTCGATATGGGACGCTCCGGTCGCGAGCATCGCCAGCCTGTCAAAGCCAAGCGCTATGCCGCTGGCCTCTGGCATGATCGCGAGAGCCTGCAAGAAATCCTCGTCGATCGGATAGGCCTCGCCATAGATCCTGTGCCGCTCCGCCATTTCGGTCTCGAACCGCTGCCGCTGCTGGGCGGCATCGGTCAACTCGCCAAATCCGTTGGCGAGCTCGACGCCGCACGCATAAAGCTCGAATCGCTCCGCGAAACGCCTGTCTTCCTGCAATTTGGCGAGCGCCGCCTCGCTCGCCGGATAGTCCATGAGGATCGCCGGACGGCCACGGCCGAGTTGCGGCTCGATCTTCGCCGCCAGGATTTTGCTGAAAATATCCGACCAGCTATCGTCCGCAATAGTTCTGATTCCGTGATGGCGGGCGTCCGCCGCCAGCGCCTCGCGGTCGGGTTCAAAACCCTTGAGTGAGGCCAGAAGGTCGATGCCGGCATAGCGGTCGAAGGCCTCGGCCACGGTCAAGATTTCCGGCTCCTCGAACGGGTCCGCAACATGCCCGCCAAAGCGCAAGTCGCGGCTGCCCGCTGCGGCGACGGTGCGGGCGAGAAGACCCATGCAATCCTCGATCAATCTCTGGTAAGGCTCGCCCGCGCGATACCATTCGAGCATGGTGAATTCGGGATGGTGGAGTCGCCCCCGTTCGCGATTTCTGAACACATGCGCGAAGGAAAAAATGCGCTCTTCCCCGGCGGCGAGCAGTTTCTTGGCCGCGAATTCGGGGGAGGAATGCAGATAAAGCCTTGATTTGGCTCCGCTGTCATCCAACATCGAGGTGGCGAACGCGCTGATATGGGCTTCGTTGCCGGGCGACACCTGGAGAATCGCCGTATCGATTTCGACAAAGGATTGCGCCGAAAAAAAAGCGCGCGCGGCTTCAACCATCCTGGCGCGGCCGATGAGGAAGGGCCGCCGGTCGCGGTGAACATGCGGCTGCCACCAGGGCGATCGTTCGGGCGAGGGCGTGCTCACTGGTGCCATTTCGGCGGAAACGCGGTTTCTTGCTTGCCGCATTTTACTGGGACGAACCGGGGACCTCGTTCGCCCGAAAATGCTCTGGCGAAAAGCCGGAACATGGCTAATGTGCCGCCCGGAATAGATGGGCAAGCCCCGGCGCCTTTGCCCCGGGCTCTCCGGAAACATATCTTCGTATAGGGAAAGCCAGTGAAAGTCATCGCCAGTTCAATCCGCAAGGGCAATATTATCGAGCGGGAGGACGGTCAGCTTTATGTCGTTTTGACCGCGGCAAGCTTTCATCCCGGCAAAGGCACGCCAACGACGCAAATCGACATGCGGCGCCTCTCGGACGGCGTCAAAACGACCGAGCGCTACAAAACCACCGAGCAGGTCGAACGCGCCTATGTCGAGGACTCGAATTTCAGTTACCTCTACCAGGACTCCGATGGCCTCACCTTCATGAATGCGGACACTTACGATCAGATCGTCGTGCCCGCCGAGGTCATTGGAGAGCAGGCGATCTATTTGCAGGAAGGCATGACCTGCGTGCTGTCCATCTTCAACGGCACCGCCGTCGCAATTCAACTGCCCGCGCGGGTGACGCTCGAAGTCGTCGCGACCGAGCCAGCCATGAAAGGTCAAACGGCATCGTCTTCCTATAAGCCGGCAAAACTCTCAAATGGCGCGCGGGTGATGGTGCCGCCGCATATTTCGCCCGGCGTCCGCGTCATTGTTCAGACGGAAGATGGCTCCTACGTCGAGCGCGCCAAGGACTGAGGATGCTGATCCAAGGCGTGTGGCGCGCGGCTCGCAAGGAGGTGCCCTAGCGCCGCTCCGCCCGCTCGCTGCGGGTCGGCGTCGGAAGCCGTGGCGGGTTGCCGAGACGGCGGTCGAGATATAGCCCGACCTCCTCCGCCAAAAGCTCGACGCAGTTTTCGAAGAAATGGTTGGCACCTGGAATGATCGCATGCTCGATGGAGATGCCCTTCTGAGTCTTGAGCTTTTCGATCAGACTGGTAACCTCTCGCAAGGGCGCGACCCGGTCGCGATCTCCATGCACGAAAAGGCCGGAGGAAGGACAAGGCGCGAGAAAGGAAAAATCGAAACGGCTGGCCGGCGGCGCGATCGCGACGAAACCTTCGATCTCCGGCCGCCGCATCAGAAGCTGCATGCCAATCCAGGCGCCGAACGAGATTCCGGCGATCCAGCAGGCCCGCGCCTCGGGGCTGAAGGCCTGCGCCCAGTCGAGAGCTGCCGCAGCGTCCGATAATTCGCCCTGGCCGTGGTCGAAACAACCCTGAGAAAGCCCGACACCGCGAAAATTAAAACGGAGCACGGAAAAGCCGCGTTCCGCGAACGTATAATAGAGATTATAGACAATCTGATTGTTCATCGTCCCGCCGAATTGCGGATGCGGGTGCAAGATGATCGCAATCGGCGCGCCGCGGATCGTCGAGGGATGAAACCGGCCCTCGATGCGGCCGCTGGGACCGTTGAACTTGACCTCGGGCATGCTTACTCCCCTTGGATTGGTGCGCCTAAGCGATCAAAGCGGCCCTAAACGATCCTGCGGATTTTCCGTGCAATTCGACGTTTCCCACTTAGCGCGTATTCCTGGCACGCATTGGCGGCGTTTGTGGCTCGCTTGACTTTGGGAGCAGCGCGGCGCCTAAGAGAAGCGACGCAATTGGGCGCAAGCGACGCTCGTCGATGTCCAGCTCCGCGAAATCCTGGCGATCCCGGCGGATCTTCTAGCACGTAAGCTCCACTGGATTGCAAGCTCTTTTGGATTGCAAGCATTAGGGGCCTGCGGGTTGCTTGTTCGCTCAATTCGATACGCTGCGGAGGTTGCGGATTTCTTTCGTGTCGCATGCTCGTGTTTACCTTGACCATAACGCCACGGCGCCCCTGCATCCCTCGGCGCGCGAGGCGATGTGCGCGGCCTTCGATCTTTGCGGCAACGCCTCCTCCGTTCATGCCGAAGGGCGAACCGCGCGGGCCATAATCGAAGCTGCCCGTGCCGAGGTGGCTGCTTTTGCCGGAGTCGCGCCCAAAAACGTCGTTTTTACTTCCGGAGGGACGGAGGCGCTGAATTTGGCGCTCACTCCCCATATCGAGACACCGGACGAAATAGGACCTTTCGACCTGCTCGTGGCAAGTGCCGGGGAACATCCCGCGGTCCTCGCAGGTCACCGTTTTGCCTCCGCGCAACTTGAACTTGCCGGTCTGACGCCGCGCGGCATGCTCAATATCCAGGCACTTGGCGCCACCCTCGCCCGCGCGAGTGCCGCGGGGCATCGGATTATGCTGGCTTTGCAGGCAGCCAACAACGAGACGGGGGTTATTCAGCCAGTCGCGGCGGTGGCGGAGATGATCCATGCGGCGGGCGGGTCTCTGGTTTGCGATGCCGTTCAGGCGGTGGGCAGGATCGATTGTGACCTCGGCAGCCTGGGAGCGGACGCGATTGTCATTTCGGCGCATAAATTCGGTGGCCCGAAAGGCGCCGGGGCGCTTTGTTTTCGCTCTGACTCTTACCACATAAGAGAAGCGCTCCTGCGCGGCGGCGGGCAGGAGCGGGGGCTGCGCGCGGGAACCGAGAACATTGCCGGCATTGCCGGAATGGCCGCTGCCCTTGCTGCCGCAAAGGTCCGGCTGCGGCAGGAAGCGGCGGTCCTATCCGCCTGGCGGGACGAGTTGGAGGCAGAAATTTCGCGCGTCGCGCCCGGCACGGTGTTTTTCGGCGCCGAGGCGGAGAGATTGCCGAATACATCCTGCTTCGCCGTGCCCGGCATCGAGGCACACGTGTTGCTTATAGCTTTGGATTTGGAGGGTTTTGCGGTATCGTCGGGTTCGGCCTGTTCGTCGGGGAAGGTGAAACCTTCGCACGTCTTGCGCGCGATGGGCGTGGAGCCGGAGGTAGCGAGAGGCGTCATCAGGGTCAGTCTCGGCTGGAATTCGCGGCGCGAGGATTGCGTTTCGTTCGTCGAGGCTCTTGCAAGGACGGTCAGATCAATCAGGGCAAGGCGGGACAGGTCCGCCGCATGAGCAACCGGGCTGGCCGCCCAAAGACCGGCTGGGTTTCTTCCCGCTGCTTTATCGGGTTCCCTCCCGCTACTTTATGAGGTACTCTACGACGTCTGAACCAGCGGTCCTTGAAACCGCCAAGGTGAGGAGAATGGCATGCCTGCGGTCCAAGCGACCGTCGATCGCGTGAAGGCGATCGACGTCAGCGAATATAAGTATGGTTTTTTCTCCGATATCGAATCCGACAAAGCCCCGAGGGGTCTCAATGAGGACATTGTCCGGTTCATTTCGGCGAAAAAGGACGAGCCCGCCTGGCTGACCGAATGGCGGCTCGGCGCCTACCGGCGCTGGCTGACGCTGCAAGAGCCGCGCTGGGCCAGGGTGGACTTTCCGAAGATCGATTACCTGGATCTTTACTATTATTCCGCGCCCAAGACGGCCGCCGGTCCGAAGTCGCTCGACGAAGTCGATCCGGAGCTTTTGAAGGTTTACGCAAAGCTCGGAATTCCGTTGCGTGAACAGGAGGCGCTTGCCGGCATCGGCAAGGACCGCAGAATTGCGGTCGATGCGGTGTTCGACTCTGTCTCGGTCGTCACCACCTTCAAGGAGGAACTGGCCAGGGCCGGGGTGATTTTCTGTCCGATCTCGGAAGCCGTGCATACCCATCCAGACCTCGTCCGGAAATATCTCGGATCGGTGGTGCCCACGACGGACAATTTCTACGCGACGCTGAATAGCGCGGTATTTTCCGACGGGTCCTTCGTCTACGTTCCCCCGGGCGTTCGCTGCCCGATGGAGCTTTCGACGTATTTCAGGATCAACGAACAAAACACAGGCCAGTTCGAGCGCACGCTGATCATCGCCGACAAGGGCAGCTACGTTTCCTATCTCGAGGGCTGCACGGCACCCAAGCGCGACGAAAATCAACTGCATGCCGCGGTCGTCGAGCTGATCGCCCTCGCCGATGCCGAGATCAAATATTCGACGGTGCAGAACTGGTATCCGGGCGATGCGGACGGCCGGGGCGGGATCTATAATTTCGTCACCAAGCGCGGCGATTGCCGGGGCGAAAATTCCAAGATCTCCTGGACTCAGGTTGAAACCGGATCCGCGATTACCTGGAAATATCCGTCGTGCATCCTGCGTGGCGACAATTCGCGCGGCGAATTCTATTCGATCGCGATTTCCAACGGCCGCCAGCAGGTCGATTCCGGCACCAAGATGATCCATCTCGGCAAGAATACGACGAGCCGGGTCTTATCGAAGGGAATTTCCGCGGGCAGATCGCAAAATAC